>JAEEUY010000266.1 GCA_016290715.1 Bacteroidales bacterium | reverse complement strand
CGATTTCGCCTGTGAAATCATGAAATTGGCGCATAAAAAGTGTAAGGTTAACCCCATTGCAACAAAAGATTACCCATCAAAAGTCCAACGCCCTGCTTATTCTGTTTTTAATCTTTCGAAGGTGGAGGATAGTCTAAATTACATGATTCCTGATTGGAATGAGAGTTTGAAAAGGAATATGCCCGAAATTATTTATAATTTTGAACACGATATAAAATAAATCCATGATGAAAAAACTTTTCTTGATACTGTTTTGCATGGCTATAGCGACGCTTTCAGCACAAAACGTGGACGGCGGGGCGACGGAAATAATGCAAAAGCTTGCCCAAAAATATCAAGCGATGTCCACCATGCAGATTGATTATACTTATAAGTCGGAGAAAGATAAAAAAGTTACCACAGCGCTTACGGGAAAAGCTTGCATAAAAGGGAATAAGTATTATCTTTCGTTTGACAATCAATATTTCTATTGCGATGGAGAAACAATGTGGAATTATCAAAAATCCACTAATGAGGTTTCTGTTTACAACTATGAGGAAAGCGATGATGACTTGATTAATCCTGCCGCTTTGCTGAAAAATTGGCAAAAGGATTATACGGCCAAATTCATTCGTGAAGAGGTGGATAGAGGGAAAACAATTCAACTTATTGACATGACTCCCAAAAAGGGTCATTCCTATTACAAAATCCGCATGTTTATTGATAAGAATAAAAGGGAAATTGTGCGTATCGCTATTTATGAAAAAGATAACACCATTATGAGTTATTATTTTGATAAATTTGTTGCGAATGTTTCTTTGTCGGATGCCTTGTTCAAATTTGACCAAACAAAATACCCGGGAGTGGAAATCAATGATATGAGATAATGATGCGCCGACTATTATATTCCATTTTCTTACTTGTTGCTATTTTGGTTACCGCTTGTAATCCATCTAAAAATCTTGTGGATGGGCAATACTGGTTAGCCAAGAACACAGTTAAGGTAGTGGATAGAAAAGGGAATGAGTTTGGCGATCTGCAATATACCCTCCGTCCTATTCCTAATACAAAGTTTCTGGATGTTTTTCCCATAAAGGCAACACGTTACGTGAACCACCAGCCTAAGGTTGATTCGCTCGGCAACGTGGTGAAAGATACAAAATACAACAAGCGTATGCGGGAATTAGGAGAAGAATTGGTGCTGTTGGATACGACTCAAATCAGCTACTCTTTAGAACAACTGCAAATTGCCACCAAAAATCTGGGTTATTTCAATGCTCGCGTTTGGTACGAGATCAACTATAAGGAACCTAACAAACTGCACCCGCGCCGTCATAAAGCGGATGTGAACTATTTTGTGGAAGCCAATGAGCCCTATTTTATTCGTGATATTCACTATGATATTGATATCTTTGAATATAAAAGAATGATTTTGAAAGATACCGTCAATACCTTGCTGAAACGAGGGGAACGCTATAGCGCAGATAATTTGTTGAAGGAACGTACCCGGATGGTCAACAATATTCGAGATCATGGCTATTATTATGTGTCAGATGATATTGTCTCTTTTGAAATAGACACGTTGAAATCGGACGAAAAGCGTAATAAAAAGGGAAATAGGACATTGGCAGTAAAAGTATTGGTTAACTTTTCCAGAATCACAGATGAAGAGATTCGAGACAAACACGCCTACAAATATTATTTTGGAAGTGTAGTCGTTTATCCTAATTATAATCCCTTGTTCGATTATGAAAACCACGGATTGAAAACGAAGTATCACCGGAGAAAAGATGAAACCAATTATTTGTTCATTACTGTTAATAGGGATTCTATTTCCAAACGTGCAAAAGATAAGCCGATTCCTGATATCCGTTATAGAATATTGATTGATAATATTTTAACAAAACAGGGCGAACTATATTCCCAGAATCTTGTCTCCCGGTCTCGAAAAAAACTCAGCGACTTGAAAAATTTCAGCTATATTGATATCAGTATTTTGGAAAATAGTGCAAAGAGAGATACAATCCAAAAAACGGGTTATTTGAACACAGTCTATCGCTTGACCCGCAACAAATTACATTCTTTGGCAGGTGAGTTTGATGCCCGCAGCGACCGTACAAGTCTGTCGTTGACCTATTCAAACAAGAATCTGTTTCGGAGTGCTGAATATTTTAATATCAATGTTTATGGTGCTTTGGGTTTTCGATTGCGTTTGAATCGTCAGGAAGGAGAAAAGGCTTTTCAGTTGGAAAGCAGGGAAGTGGGTGGTGAAGTTTCGATGGATTTCAGAAGACTGCTCTTTTTCCGCAAAACACAAAAAATTGAAGCGGTTAATTATGGTACAGGTCTGAAATTAGGTGCCCATTACCAGTATAATGATTTGTATGAGAGAGGATTGTATAATTTTGCGTGGGTATATAATTTGGCACATAACGAGAAGTTGAGCCATATCATTACACCAATTGACCTGAGTGTTATCAATATCTCTACGCATGGGGAAGAATTCCAAGAAGTAATCAAATGGTATTCCAAGGATTTCCAAGAAAAGTACAAAGACAATATTTTGCTTTCCTTTAAATATGGTCTTACCTATGTGCATCCTTTCAAGGATAAGAGTAATTCATTGATAATGAGGCTAAAGTTGGAATCTTCAGGAATGCTGATATCGGCTATCAATACTTTGGCGAAAGCTCCTCGCAACGATGAGGGTCATTTTACGGTTTTTGGAAGCAGATACGGTAATTACGAATTGGCTGAATTGGATTTGAGATATACGTATATTATTAATCCAAAAAATTCGGTGGCTACCCGTTTTAATTTGGGTATTGCCATTCCCCTGTGGAATGCGACCACACTGCCTTTTGAAAAGAGCTTCTTCTTGGGTGGTTCTAATAGTATGAGAGCGTGGGATTATCGTACGTTGGGCCCTGGTTCCTATTACAATACAAACGAGAAAGTGGTGAATGATGTGCGTGTAGGGGATATCAAGTTGGAGTTGAATTTAGAGTATCGTGGCACCCTCTATAAATTTATCAAGTATGGTATTTTTGTGGATGCAGGAAATATATGGCTTACTCGTAAAGATGAGGATATGCCTAACGCTGATTTCCAGTTAAATCGGTTTTATAAAGAGATTGCCATTGGTGCGGGTTTCGGTCTCCGCTTCGATTTCAATTTCTTTATCATTCGTTTGGATGCCGCTATTCCGATTTATGATCCCGGAAGCACCCCGGGAAGTCGTTGGCTTCGCTTTATGAAAGTAAATGGGGAAGAGGGGTTGAATAAGTCTATGAACATAATCTTTGGAATCGGTCATGCTTTCTAAAAACGATTTCTTGACCATTCTTCAGCAGCAGATACCGTTTCAATTTACTAAAAGTCAGGAAGTTGTTGCGCAAATGCTGGCGGATTTTGTTTGCGCTCCAGCGGAGAACCAGCTCTTTGTGTTGAATGGCTATGCCGGTACTGGCAAAACCACGTTGGTGGGTGCATTGGTACGCACCCTCAAGGGTTTTCGTAAAAATTGTATTTTGCTGGCACCTACAGGACGTTCGGCCAAAGTGTTTTCGCTTTATGCCTCACAAAAAGCTTATACTATTCATAAATGCTTGTATTATAGTAAGATGAAAGATGGTGTCCGCATCTTTTCACGCCGACCTAACCGTTTGCAAAATACCATCTTTATTGTGGATGAAGCTTCAATGATTGCTGATGGGGTAGTGGATACTTCTGTTTTTGGCAATTCCAGCCTTTTGGAAGACCTTTTTTCGTATGTCTTTGAAGGTCAGAATTGCCAACTGTTGCTAGTGGGAGATGCTGCACAGCTCCCTCCAGTTCATTTTGAGGAAAGCCCCGCTCTTGATGTGGATTATATCAAACGCAATTTCTCTTTGAATGCCAACTCTTGCTCTCTTGTTGATGTTACCCGCCAGTCGCAAAATTCAGGAATACTATACAATGCCACTCGTCTTCGCAATAAAATGTCCCGGAATGAGTGTTCATTTCCCCTCTTTTCACCTCCTGTTTATCCTGATTGCCAGCGTGTTGATGGAGAAGAATTGGAAGAATTACTGCATTCTCTTTATGCAAAACACGAACCTGACGACATCGTTGTAATTACCTATTCTAACAAAAGAGCCTATATCTACAATCAGGAAATAAGGCATCGCATTTTATATAGGGAAGAGCAACTTGCCGCCGGCGACTATCTGATTGCCGTTAAGAATAATTATTTTTGGATTCAGGATGACAGAGAAGTGGGCTTTTTAGCCAATGGTGATGCTATGGAAATTTTATCCATCAATAAAAGACAGGAGCTCTATGGCTTTCATTTTGCTGATGTTACGGTACGACTTTGCGATTACCCCAATCATGACAATGTGGACATCAAGATCATTTTGGAGAGTCTTGACAGTGAAAATGCCTCTTTGTCGGAAGAACAAAGCGAAGCCTTGTATCACGCCGTTAGTGAGGATTATGCTGATATTCCAACCAAAAAAGAGTTCTACGCCAAAATGAAATCAGATCCTTTTTTGAATGCGGTCCAAGTGAAATTTTCGTATGCCATGACTTGCCATAAAACACAAGGGGGACAGTGGGCGTGTGTATTGTTGGATCAGGGGTTGATACGCGACGGAATATTAACCAAATCCTATTTGAGGTGGCTTTATACTGCGCTTACACGTGCTACCCAACAAGTTTATCTGATTAATTTTAACGATTCGTTTTTTGAATCACAAGTATAATAATGGAAGATATTAACAAACAGAAAAAGGCCAAAAGGTTTTTGGAGCAACCGCAATATCCTGGAGGGAAAAAAGCGCTTCGTGATTTTATTAAGGCGCATTTGCAATATCCGGAAGATGCTATGAAACAGCGTATTGAAGGGGTGGTTACGGTGGCTTACCAAGTAAGCGATATGGGCGTGGTGGAGAATCCGGTGGTGATTAAAGGTTTGTCGCCATCGTGCAACGAAGAAGCGTTGCGCTTGGTGAAAATGCTTCACTATGGTCAGGCACATAATAGAGGTGTCCGGTTGAAATCGAATTATAACATCAATATTCAATTCAAGTTGGCTCCCGCCACCCAGAAAGAGGTAACGGTTTCTTATAGTGTGAGCAGTTCTTCCCTTTCCAAAAAAGACGCATCCAAGAATCACGTTCCTCAGAATTTTGGTTACACACTGACGATTGAAAAATAATATGGAAGCGAATAGGGGGATTGTAAGCATCAAGGTCCAGAATGGGGAAAAAGTGGTTATAAGCCGCTCTAAAAGTATGGTTATCCGTCAGTTGATTGCGTCATATCTTTATGAAGGTAGATTGTTGGAGGTGTATGAAGAGGATGCAAAAGATGTGAAGATTGTATCCGCTTGTTTGCAGCAACTGCGAGAAAACAAGCCATCGCCGTCGTCTTTGCGAACCATCATCGATGTGCAAGATTGCGGCGCTGCCTACCGTTTCTTTACCGCCGTGTTGGCGGTTACCCCCGGCAAGTGGCTGCTGACCGGCACCGAACGCTTGCGCCAACGCCCTATATTGCCGCTGGTGCAGGCATTGCAATCGATAGGGGCTGATATCGCTGATACGGCAGAGGGCTTGTTGATATCCGGCAAAATGCTGCATGCCCAAACCTTATATGTCGATTGCACCTTGAGCAGTCAGTTTGCGAGTGCATTGTATATGATTGCCCCCCGTCTGAATTTACAGAATTTACATATTTATCCCGTAGTCCCTGCATCCAATTCGTATATTTTGATTACCCGATATATTGTTGATAATATATTGAAAAACAATAGAATAGAAAATGAAAGCGATTGGAGTAATGCGGTTTTCTGGTATCTTTTTTTAGCTGCTTCCAAGAAACATAACAATTTGTTGCTTTCTGATTTGAAACTATCCAGTTGGCAGGGAGATAGTATTGTGGCGAAATGGTTTGAAATGTGGGGCATTCATTCTGTGCAAACAACGGAAGGGGTGCGAATAGAAAAGGCGGAAAAGCTGGCATTGCAACAATGGTCTTCGGATTTTAGTCAGCATATAGATTTGGCCCCCGTGATGGCGGTATCTGCGTTGTTGTTGCATTTTGATCTGACAATGAGCGGCGTTGAAAATCTGGACCGGAAAGAGTCGAAACGACTGACAAATCTTTGTGATGCGTTATCGCCGTATGTTCCTATTCAACGTATAAGTGCCGGAGAAATCAAGATTTTTGGAAGCCAATTTCAAAATATTTCCAACGCCACCCACTGCTTCTTTGTAGATAATGACCACCGCTTGGTGATGGCCTATACTTTGCTATCGCTTGTAATGGATGTGCATTTATCTGATATTCAATGTGTTGAAAAGTCTTATCCGCAATTATTAAAATATATGGAAATTCGTTAAGGCAAACGAAAAAAAACGTACCTTTGCTCGTTTGAATTATACGGATTTTTTTTATGAATGAAGTCATTTTTTTATTGGGGTTTATTGCCTTGGTAGCGCTCTTGTTGGGGCTTGATTTAGGCGTATTTCACAAAAAAGATCACATAATAGAATTCAAGGAAGCGGCTATCTGGACAGCTGTATGGATTGGCACGGCTTTGCTGTTTTATCTTTTTATTTTTTTCAAAGCAGAACTGATACACGGTCCGCAAACCATTGCCGATTTGCAGGATCTTAATTTCCGGCACGGTCATGGCTTGGTACTTGATAATGTTACTTTTGAAGAAGGACTCCATCTTTATCGTCGGGCGATGTCAATGGAGTATATTACAGGTTATTTGATTGAAAAAGCCCTTTCGGTAGATAATATCTTTGTGATGATTATGATTTTTATGGCGTTTGGTGTGGAAAAGAAATATTATCACAGGGTATTGTTTTTCGGTATTCTGGGTGCGATTGTTTTGCGTTTCATCTTCATTTTTACGGCTTCTGCCTTGATTCAAAAATTTCATTGGATTTTGTTGGTTTTTGGCGGTGTTTTGATTTATACAGGAGTGAAAATGTTTATAGATAGGAACAAAAGAGAGGAAATGGATACGGCCAATCATCCGGTTGTGAAGTTTTTTGCGAAAAGAAAACTCTCTACGTCAGAGTTTTATGGACACGACTTCTTCCATAAAATAGATGCCCGCTGGCTCTGTACTCCGCTATTCCTTGTTCTGATGGTGATTGAATTTTCGGATGTGATTTTCGCTTTTGATTCCATTCCGGCCATATTTTCCGTAACACAAGATCCTTTTATCGTATTCTGCTCCAATATCTTTGCGATTTTAGGCCTTCGTTCTTTGTTCTTTATGTTGGAGAGTGTGATGGACAAGTTCTACTATTTGAAAATAGGTTTGTCTGTCTTGTTGACTTTTATAGGAGTGAAAATGTTGCTGCCATTTATCAATGAAAGCATTACCATAGGAACGGGCACCTCGTTGATTGTCATTGTTGTGATATTGGTGGTTAGCATTTTAGCTTCAGTATGGTTCCCCCCGAAACATGAAACTGTGGAATAATTAATAGAAAAATGGAAAGAAAGAGACGGCAGATTGCAATATTGGGTTCAACGGGTTCTATAGGCACGCAAGCCTTGGAGGTTGTTTCTTTATTTCCGGATTTATTTCAGGTGGAGGTGTTGACGGCTCAATCCAATGCTGATCTGCTCATTCAGCAAGCCAAAAAATTTCGTCCCAACGCCGTCGTTATCGGTCGCGATGACCTTTATACGTACGTGAAAGAGGCGCTTTGGGATGAGGATATCAAGGTCTTCGGCGGGGTGGATGCATTAAATGAGGTTGTAGAGATGCCCGGCGTGGATATGGTGCTCTCGGCTATTGTGGGGGTTGCAGGCTTGGCTCCGGTTTACAGAGCTATAGAAGCCCAAAAACAGATTGCCTTGGCCAATAAAGAAACATTGGTCGTGGCTGGTGAGTTGATGACGCGGACTGCCTATGAACAGGGGGTTAATATCTATCCTGTTGATTCAGAGCATTCTGCAATTTTCCAATCGTTGGCTGGCGAGTTCCAAAATCCTATCTCCCGCTTGATTATTACAGCTTCGGGGGGGCCTTTTCGTGGCAAGAAACGCGAAGAATTACTCCATGTAACGAAGGAACAAGCTTTGAGACATCCCAATTGGAGCATGGGTAGTAAAATTACCATTGACAGTGCCACTTTGATGAATAAGGGTTTGGAAGTTATTGAGGCTAAATGGCTGTTTTCTGTTCCGTTGGAAAAAATTGAAGTGGTGGTGCACCCTCAATCCATTGTTCACTCGTTGGTGGAATTTGAAGACGGCTCTGTAAAGGCACAGTTGGGGTTGCCTGATATGAAGCTGCCGATACAATACGCATTGACTTATCCTATGCGTTGCAGAAACAATTTCCCACGCCTTCATTTCTCAGATTATCCGAATTTGACTTTTGAGCAACCCGACTATGAAACTTTCCCGTGCCTTCGTTTGGCGTATGAAGCTTCTCGTGCCGGAGGATGTATGCCCTGTGTTCTGAATGCTGCGAATGAGGTGGCGGTTGCCGCTTTCCTGCAAGACAAAATAGGCTTCTATGATATTCCAAAAATTATTGAAAAAGCACTTCAAACAGCAAACTTTTCTGCCCCTTCAAGTGTTGAAGAATATCTTCAAATCGATCAGGAAATTAGAAATACAATAAAAACAAATATATAATCCAATGGGAATTACTACACAAGTTATCGGACTGATATTAAGTTTAGCCATACTGGTTTTCGTTCATGAGTTAGGACATTTCTGCTTCGCAAAAATCTTTAAAACAAGGGTGGAGAAATTCTACCTTTTCTTCAATCCGGGTTTTTCTATTTTGAGAATGAAGAAAATAGATGGGAAATTCCATTTTAGTTTTTTCTCAACAAAATCGCCTAAAGAATTTGTGGAGCACCCTGAGATAACGGAATGGGGCATTGGCTGGCTGCCTTTGGGAGGATATTGTTCTATTGCAGGTATGGTGGATGAAACCACGAAAGCCAGCGATCTTCCTTCAGAACCACAGCCTTGGGAGTTCCGTTCCAAACCCGCGTGGCAACGCCTCTTTATCATTATTGGGGGTGTTTTGGTGAACTTTATTACGGCATTAGTCCTTTATGTGGCGATCCTGTTTACATGGGGAGAAGAATATATCCCTCTCCAAAATGCCAAAGATGGTCTCTATTTTTCGCAAGTGGCTTTGGATGCGGGTTTCCAAAATGGAGACCAAATATTGTCTGTGGACGGGAAAACCTACGAACAACTGGCAGATATGGCTACGGCCATCATCGTTGAAAATCCTCAAAGAGTTGAAATCCTTAGAAATAATCAGAAAGATACCATTTATCTGTCCGAAGAATTTACCCAAAAAGTATTGGCTGCCAATCAAGCACTCTTTACTTACAACATCCCCTTTATTGTTGATTCGGTGCTGCAAGGTTCGGTGGCAGATAGCCTCCACCTGCAAAAAGGAGACCGTTTTGTGGCGATGAATGATACCTCCATGTACTCTTTCTATGACTTTCGTGAATTTTTACTAAATCATGCCAATAAACCTCTGACTCTAAGTTATTATCGTGATAATGAGCAAATTACTGATAGTATTGTGGTGCCAGAAGATGGAATGTTAGGTGTCCAATATCTCTCTCCCAACGACTATTTGGGAACGACAAAGGTAGAATATGGATTCTTTGAATCTATTCCGTTGGGAATAGCTAAAGGTTTTAAAAAGTTGTCGGATTATGTGAAATCTTTCAAATTAGTGTTTACCAAAGAGGGCGCTTCCCAGTTGGGTGGCTTTGGAACCATCGGGAGTATTTTCCCTAAGGTTTGGAATTGGGAGATTTTCTGGAATATGACCGCCTTTTTGTCCATTATTCTGGCATTTATGAATTTCTTGCCGATTCCAGCTTTGGACGGCGGATATATCTTGTTTATTTTGGTGGAAATGATTACAGGAAGGAAGCCCAGCGACAAATTCCTTGGTATCGCCAATACCATCGGGTTTGTTTTGCTCTTCGCCTTGTTAATCTATGCAAATGGTATGGATATATTTAGAGCTTTGCGTTAGTTTATAATATTATTAATCAAATTATGATAGTTATGAAAAAAAGTTTTTTACAAGTATTATTTACGATGGTTCTCATCGTATTGTGCGGTTTGGGGAATTTGTCCGCCCAAACTTGGCAGCTGGTTACGGATGCAACACAATTGGCTGCGGGAGATCAAGTGGTGATTGCTGCCTTGGATTCAAATTATGCGATGAGTACCGACCAACGGAATACAAATCGCGGGGCAATTGCGATTACCAAAAATGAGAATGAGTTGATTATTAATGACGATGTGCAAATCTTCACTTTGGTTGCGGGTACAGAGGAAAATACCTTTGGCTTCTATACAGGGGAAGGGTACATTTATGCAGCTTCTTCCTCAGGAAATCAATTGAAGACCCAAGATGAACTGACCGCCAACTCCTCGTTCCAGATTACAATTGACAATACCGGCGATGCTTTTATTCAAGCACAAGGCAACTATACGCGCAATGTCATCAAGTTTAATTACAATTCAGGGAATCCTATTTTCTCTTGTTATGCGAGCACTTCTTCTCAAAAACAAGTGTCTGTGTATAAAATGGCCACTAATGTTGCTACTCCTACATTCTCCCTGCCTCAAGGCAGATATTATACTACGCAAACAATCTCTATGGATTGTGCTACTGAAAATGCAGCCATTTATTATACTTTGGATGGCACCACCCCGGATGTGAATGCTACGTTATATACAGAGCCATTTACGTTGAACACCACAACTACAGTGAAAGCGGTTGCCTTTTTGAATGATGAATACAGTGCCGTGGCTATGGCTACCTATACTTTCCCTGTCTTTATCAATGATATCGCAGAATTGCGCCAACAAACTACGGGGAATACGCTATATGCATTGACAGGCAATGCTTTTGTAACGTTTACCCATACCGATAGAAATGCCAAGTATATTCAAGACACTACTGCCGGCATTTTAATCGATGACCAACAGGGTATCATTACGGGTAGTTACAATATTGGGGATGAAATCACAGGGTTGGTAGGAACCTTGACCGCCTACAAAGGAATGCTTGAGTTTGTGCCGGCAACGGATATACCTGCAGCAGTTTCCACCGGTAATAATATTGAACCGTTGGATATTGAACAAATAGAAATGGCTGATTATGAGTCGCAATTGGTTCGTTTGACAAATGTATTGGTTAGCAATGAAGCAAATGAGAATTTCGTGCTGACTACACATTATGAACTCAATGGAAATGCTCAATTTGATTTGTACACCAAATATAGCGATTTGGATTATATAGGAACGGCTGTG
>JAEEUY010000265.1 GCA_016290715.1 Bacteroidales bacterium | reverse complement strand
GCAGCGTCACCTTAGACGACCTTTTCGATTGAGAGCACCCTTAATTCGGACCAATTCGGACCAAACAGCCAATCAATCAACTTGTTATTTTTGCGGCGTGAAATCACAGGCAACGGATTTCACGCCGTTCTTAAGAAGCAATTAAGTAACATTAAAATTTGAAAAATATGAAAAAAATCTCAATTTATTTTGCATTGGTTTTGGTGGTCTGTTCTTTCCTGTCCTATGGACAGCAAGTGAAGACGTATGTAAATAAAAATTATGAAACTTCTTGTGGAGTTCCTGGCACGCTGACCTACTCTTACTACGAAGGTAGTAACGGTGACTATGTAAAACATGGGAAATATTCGGTCAATGCTTCTGAAACAAGACCGAAATACTGGAGCAGCACCCTAAAAGAGTATGTGACAAGTTCCACAAAATACTCGGCTACCGCTAATTTCAAGGACGGATGGTTAGATGGCACTCTGACAGTTACCGTAACCAACACAGAAAGTACGGCCTCCAAAAAAGGGACATCCATTTCTTCTCTGACTGCCAACTTCAAGGACGGTATGCCGCACGGTGCATGGAGAATGACGAGAACTACAGATGGGAAAAAAACGTATTCGATTTCTGCGAACTTCTCAAATGGAGTGTTAGTCGGATCATTTGCTTTGAACGACTATTTGAAAGGGCAATTCGATGATGACGGTTTTTATACAGGCAAATGGATAGGGAAGAATGGAAGAAGCGAAAACGAATACAATTTCATCAACGGTGTGTATGTGGCACTCTATGAGCGGAAAGACGGAAAAGTAATTTGGTCTAGTCCAGAGAATGATGAGGAAAAAGAGTTGTACAAAAAGTTTGCTGAAAGGCAGATGACCCGTGAAGAACTGGAGGAGTCTGGGTATTCTGTTGAAATTACCTCTGCAAATTTGCTGGGAACTGAAGGACCTGTATTTATGAATACCATTCTGTATGAAGGGAATGACTGCTTTGGTCTGAGCACAATTGGCGGTAATAAAACTTTGGACAGGAATCGTCCGGAACGTCTTGTGATGGGGCAATATTATAGAATAACCAAAGAGAAAGATGTAAAGGTCTTTAAAGCAGGAGAGTTCGAAAGGTATGCAAAAAGGATAGAAAACCGTTTGAAAAACGATTTTTTTGAAGATAAAGAGCAGATTTCATCTGCCAAAGTGCTATGGGAAGGTTATCGGGTTAGTCAAGAGCAAAAGGATTTGCTCACTAATATGTACAACCAATATATCCAAGAATGGCGGTCAGCCAAACTACAACGTATCGAAGAGGAGAAACGTCTCGCTGAACAGGCCCGACAAAAAGAAATTGAAAAGGCATACAAAGACTTCACCTCAATAGCCCTTAACAAAATCATATCAGTTTCATCCAACAAAGCTGATATGAAAATTTTTGGCGCTGATATTGTCATTGCCACAGACTATGACAAAGACAGAACATGGGATGCACTTTTCACCAGCTATTCGCCTTTAAAGGATAAACTTGGAAAACAATTAAAGGACTTTTGTCCAGCAACATCTTATAAAATTGATTCCGTGGATGTTGCAAACGGCACAGTGTATTGCACAGTCGAAAAATACAACAAAAAGGAGGGCTCACAATATTGGCAAACGCAAATTGTCTTTAATTCAAAGAATATTGATTTGGATAAATCTTTTATTTTCAACAAAGCAGTTCGTGTCAGGGGTGATTGGGATGAAATACGTGATTTGCAACAGATGATTGAAAATAACAAGAACAAGATAATTGAACAGGCTGGAAAAGATTATTCTGACGTTGCCAAGTCGTACAATTTCCAGCATAAGGACTACAATTTAAAAGTGTCGGATGATCTGATGGAAACAATAAGTCGATTGAACAATTTTACAAAAATCCAACATGGTTATATGAAATTCATTGACTTAAGAGGTTTGGTGGCGAATAAGCATAAACAAATTATGGATAAATGCGGCAAAGACTATGCGGACGTCGCAAAAGCGTTCTCATCGTATTTGAATGGGTATAATGTCGCTATTTCATCAGACACGAACGAAAGCTTCAAAAGGTTAAATGATTTGATGACTGTTCAAGATAATTGTGCGAATTTTATTGATCTCCGAAAGGTTATTACAGAAAATAATGACAACTTGTTAAACAACAAGTCCACCAAAAATATTGTTAAAGTTTACTCCACATACATGAAATCGGCGGACTTGGCATGGACTTCAAATTCAAACAGCTGCGACAAGCTGCAGAAAGTTATTGATATCCAGAAACAATTTCTGACGGCCACCACTTCTTCTAATGCCGCCGAGTTGGATCAGAAAGTCAAAAAACTGAAAGACAAAAGCGTGGATAATGTCCTAAAAGAGCTGAAATAATCTTGGCAACCTAAAAAAGGGAAAGTATCATCAATCAAAAATTAAGAGAATCATGCCGATGGAATCAACAAATCAAATTCTGTCAGACACGTCTGAATTGACCGGTCTTCCCCCGTTGACGGGCGACCATCCCGAAATACTCATATTAGGAACTTTCCCAGGTTGCTGCTCTTTATGCAAAGGCGAATATTATGCAGACCGAGGGAACTCCTTTCGCAAGATTATGGCAGACATCCTCAATAAAGGCATTCCGTTCAAAACATACGCTGAATTTGAAACGTGCCTGAAAAAAAACAACGTTGCCTTATGGGATGTGTATAAAACTTGTCAAAGGGATGGATCTGCCGACAAAAACATACAATACGGCCAGCCAAACACTTTGGAAACATTTCTTGAAAATCATCAGAGTATCAGCACTATAATTATCAATGGAACAAAAGCCCAAAAGGATTTCAAGAATAAATTCACGCAATTGTATAAGGAAAAGGATACGCAAACTGCGTTCTCAACCAGCGGCACACATGCAAAGGCCTACAATATCAAGTTGGAGAATTGGAAAGTAAAACTAAGACTCACAAGGATCAATCAAGTACAATAGGAGCAAAGAAAACTTAGTGACGAAAGAGAATAAATTGCCCCTATAGTAGTGCTCTCAATCAAATAAAAATGATGCGTAGGCATTGCAAAAAACATACTCTATGCCATTAAGCGCTTCCCAAGTGCCGTGTTGACCAAGATAAACCAAGCAGTAGGATTCCGAATGGCTCTTGTAGATGGCGATTTTTCGCAAGATGAGGAGAATCTGCTTAAAGTGTTGGTAGGCGGCATGAACATTTCGGACAAAAGCCGAACCCTTCTGTTTGCGGAGATCGATAATCAGAAGCAACAAAAAGTGGATCTGAACATTTTCAAAGACGATTTGATGAACGCCACGACCCTCTTGTCCGGTCTGGCACAATTGGCGAAAGCGGACGGCACACTCCATCCCGCCGAGAAACTGTACCTCCAAACCTTAGGCCACGAGTTGGGTTATGCGGATGACGCCTTAAAACTGCTTGTAGAATAATGAACAACTATTGCTACCCGACAGGCGTTCCCAAGCCCTTGCAACATATATGAACTGTAATAGTCTCGTGAGTTCTCCGTAAGCTTGCAATGGATTCTCATAAACCGCGTTAGCGGTTGCATGTCTGTGGCCGGTGGCGGGTGACGTTCCCATTTTTTTTGAGAGAAGGCCGGATCGCGGGGTTCGCGGCGCGGGATCAAGGTGCGGGCGAGGGGATTGGATGGTTCGCCGCGAAACGTGATGATGTCGCGGACGGGCGTGCGAGAGGGATTGAAGTGGAAATGTTTTTGGCCAAGAACGAATTGTAAATCATTGTCGTATAATGGGTTGTAGGGGCGAATGATTATTCGCCCCTACGATGATGGATGCCAAAAACATTGGAGCGGAAAGCCCGACGGCGCGGCAGGAGGAGGCAACGTTTCCCGGCGTTGGTCCGTTAATGTGTGTTTGCGACGCTTGGAAGCATCGCCCCCTAAGCCGCGCCGGCTCGCCAAAAAATAAAAAAAGCCCGCAGCCATAATGGCCTTCCTCGTCAATAGCATATCCGAAACCCCATATTTTTGCATAGTTACGGATAAACAATAGCGGATACTATATCCGAAACTACTATTTTTTGACAGGTTTCGGATATGGTATCCGAATATTTTTGTATTTTTGCCCGCGAAAAATCATCGTTATGGATACTGTTTCAACACCTCTTTTTATTGGAAGAGAATACGAGAAATCCTTGATACAGCAATACTTAGACTCGCCAAAAGCCGAGCTTGTCGCTATTTACGGACGACGACGGGTTGGCAAAACGTACTGGGGGAAGTCATTTTTGCAGAATCAGTTCGACTTTTATTGCACGGGG
>JAEEUY010000264.1 GCA_016290715.1 Bacteroidales bacterium | reverse complement strand
GGGTGCCGTATGTGTAGCCGTGTGGCATGGTCGGAGTCGGCAATTCTCTTTGCATCGGAAAATTTGTGAAAAATGGTTTATAAATCAATATCGCCATGTTCATAATTCAGATCTATCTCTTGAAACGCCATTCCCATCAAGTTTACAGGTGGAATCACATAATTATCCATAACCTGTGCCTTGGGTTTGGGCATGTTCTTCTTAAAAAAGTCCACTTTAGGCACAAATTCCATTTTAGGAATCAGACCGACAGCCAACGAGAGTTCAACTAACTTGGAAAGGCGGTGGTCGAAATTCCCATTTAACATTTGCGTTATATAGCCCTTGGTTACTCCTAATTTTTGCGCTAATTGTGTCCTGTTCAAGCCATTCGCCTTCATATATTCCTGAAGATGTGAGTACAAATCCAGTTGGATACGACTGGTCCAATACTCTGGTGTTTCTAATAATTCATCGTTTGTAATCATAATACGTTCATTTTTTCTTTAATCAATTCCTCAATTTCATCTTTTACTTCTTCTGCAATCTTCTGCAATCTCTTTATATCCATGCCTTGGTTCTTTTTATATCCTCCAAACACCACTACCATATTTGAAGCCGGCTTGAGACAATAAACTCGTAACTCATTCTTTTTGAATTCATATCCGATAACACTCTTGCCTCGTTTTATTGAGTTGAATTTTTCTTTGGGAAGAATGGCATTCGTTTCTGCCATATAGTCCATTACCGTCAATACCGTTCTTAGGTCGCTGGCATGTTTTGCATCCTTCATCTGTTCTTCATAGAATTCATCGAACCAACACACCTCGTCTTTGATGAGTTTGAAGAATAACACTCTTCCATTCTCTCTAATCACCTCCAACTTTTTGACTGCAAACATACAATATTTCTTTAACACGGTTTAGTTTTTACTAAACTTTTTTTGTTTTCTGATTTTTAGATAGTTATTACTGCTTTTGCTTTTAGCAGACAGCAATAACAAAAAATGAGATATTGGCCATTATCAAATATTGGAGAAATCACAAGTGCTTTTGCATTGAAAAAAGTGAATACCCCATCATTTGCATTCTCTCCAAAAGCTGTATCTTTGCATTTTGTTAATCTAACGATAATCGGACGGTGGATATAGGTCATAAAAAGATAAAATTATTCATTTTTGATTTGGATGGCACGTTGTTGAATACTTTAGGGGATTTGTGCTTTTGTGGAAATTATATTCTTGCAAAACATGGCTTTCCTACGCATTCGTCAGATGCCTATCGCTATTTTGTAGGTAATGGCATTATGAAGTTGGTGGAGCGTATTCTTCCTGAAAATGAGAGAGTTCCATCATTTATGAATCAGGTTTACAAGGAGTTTATGGATTTTTATCAACAACATAAAATGGATACGACCGCTCCTTATGATGGCATTGTCCCGTTGCTGGATGAATTGGCCGCCTGCGGCATCATGTCGGCTGTGGCTTCCAATAAGGCACACGAGGCAATGGACGAGCTTATGCACCATTATTTTCCGCATACGACCTTTTCTGCCGTCTTGGGAAAACGTCCCAACGTCCCTCCCAAACCTGCCCCCGATATTGTTTTCGATATTTTATCCATGTCGCAAGTGCAAGCGTCCGAAGCACTATATATTGGTGATACCGCGGTGGATATGGAAACCGCTCGTCGCGCAGGGGTTAGGAAAATTGGGGCTTTGTGGGGCTTCCGTACCAAAGAGGAGTTGATGACTGCCGGTGCCGACTTCCTCGCCGCTTCTCCTGCAGAAGTACTTGATATTGTTAGGGGATTTTGCTAACCAAACCGCCGCTTCCATTTGCTCACCGTATTTTTGCTCACAGCAATTTCGTTGGCAATCTTAATGTTGCTTTTGCCAGAATTCAAGTAGTGAATAATAAATCGAAGCGCTTTCGAAGGATGGTGAACCCAGCCTAACGAGGTGCCTGTCAAGTCATTGAATTTTTTACCGCAATCCAAACATTTATAACGATGAAAAACTTGATGGTAAGTTCCGTTTCTGCAATAATGGGGACTGCCGCATGCAGGACATTCTTGAGCCAAAGAAAACCATTTTCGTTTTGCAAGAAATGCAATCAGTTGGTAAATGCTTTCAGGGTTGCGTGGATCGAGGGTGAAATGTAAATTACTTTTTTCTAACCAAACTTGCAGTTCGTAAAGTTCTTGTAAATCGGGTTCTTTCATCTTTGATCAGTTTAAGAGTGAATAATGAGATGGTGAGTATGCAAAGATACTATCTCTCGTTGCCGGTGTCAAGAAATTGTGAATAAAGTTTGTAACTTTTTTATATTGAGTAAATTAAGTAAAAAAGATTCAAAAAATAACCAGAAAGTAAGCGAAAGTTGTTTTTTTGGGGATTCTTAACTTTTTTTTAGTAAAAATGTTAGTAACTTTGTTATTAATATGTTAAAATAATTCATTTTTTTTTTTTGCAAAAAATTAATTATAAGGCAAATAAAATATTTAAACTATTGTATTATGAGTGATTTTACAAGTTTTTTTAACAAAAATGTTGGGTTTTCTCTGAAGAAAATCCGTACTCTCTTTGTGTTAATGTTGGCCGTAGTGTTGACGGTTGCTGCCGAAGCACAGAGTGTCGCCAAGATTGGGAGCGAAGAATATACAACCTTGCAGGCTGCTGTTGATGCTGCATACGCAACAACGGGAGATGTAACGATTGAGTTG
>JAEEUY010000263.1 GCA_016290715.1 Bacteroidales bacterium | reverse complement strand
TTCATTGCAAAATTTTACGCTTTATCACCCACTTTTTCTCCATGAATATAGCGTTACTTGTAGGTATGGTTCACGCAATGCAAGGAGTAGAAAGTGCTGTATGGAAACCCACAGCAAGAAACCAATAGGTTTGTCATGATACAAATAGAGAACTTATCATTTGCTTACCCGCAGAAAGAAGTATTAAAAGACATCAATCTCACCGTCGCTCCCGCTGATTTTTGCGCACTTATCGGGCCCAACGGTTCAGGGAAAAGCACTCTTTTAAAAGCCATTGCCGGACTTCTATCCCCTCAAACCAACTCCAAGATTGCCTTACAGCATCAATTCATCAGCAACCTTACAGCCATGGAAATGGCGAAGATATTGGCCTATGTCCCCCAACATCAAGACATTGTATTTGACTATCCCGTTTTTGACACCATTCTCATGGGACGCTTCCCACACCAAAATCATTGGTCAACAATGAATAAAAAGGATGCAGATATTGTGGAAGAGGTGATGTATAAAACCAATCTCACGCATTTGAGAAACAGGATGTTGGGACAATTAAGTGGCGGCGAGTTGCAACGAACGATGATTGCTCGCGCCATGGCTCAGCAGACACCCATTCTCTTATTAGACGAGCCATTGTCGAATTTGGACATCACACACAAATATGAAATCATGGGTATCCTAAAGGAACTCAATCAAAATGAAAGAGTTACTATTATCATTATTTTGCATGAATTCTCATTTGTGAAAAGATATGCGAACCAAACATTGATACTAAACGACGGCAAAATACAGAACTACGGCCCGACTCAGGAGGTTTTCAATATCGAAAACCTTCAGACTGCGTTTCATCTTTCTTCCGAATACTTTATAGACCAATATGGTACCGTGATAAAAAGATAGCGAAATCAATCCAATTTCGCTATCTTAAAAGTCTTGAGTGCTCTTCGTCCACTGACAACACTCAAATAATAGATATCTGTTTCCGCTTCGGGGATCGGGATTTCTGTAATTTCCTTTTCAATTTTTTGTATGACTAACAATTTCCCATTGGAATCAAATAATTGTAACATTGCTTCCTGACAATCTTTAGGTACCGACAACTGCAAAACACCCGCTTTCA
This sequence comes from Bacteroidales bacterium, assembly GCA_016290715.1. GTDB lineage: Bacteria > Bacteroidota > Bacteroidia > Bacteroidales > WCHB1-69 > UBA1756. The sequence goes on along the minus strand of JAEEUY010000263.1, from coordinate 2,073 downwards.
CTGATGAATCATCCGACTCATTGATTGTCAAGTTGATAGAAGGGGCATCATCCGTACCTACCACTGAGATATCGTAAGCGGGTTGTGATTCAACGGGAAAAACTGGGGAAGCTTTCATCGTGCCCCACCATGCCGACACTAATATCATAAAAAAAGCGATTCTTTTCATTTTTCAATAAATTTTATACCTATAAAATGAGTATTTTTCTTTAAAAAGTCCGCAAAAATAAACAATAATCTGATAATCGGTACTTTCCAATCAAAGATTGCTAAAAAAAACAGATAATAATCCCTAATAATCTTTCTTAAGAAACTTTTCTACCATCCAACAGGTTTGCAACGTAGTGATACTCACACCAAAAATACCATGAAAGTTTATATTTTGTCCTGTAAAAAACAGGTTATGGACAGGAGTAACTGTCAATAGAATCGTATGGTACAATTGGTTACAGTCTTTTCTGACACCGTATGCAGAGCCATTTTCTGTATCGATATAGTCACTGTAGGTCAAGGGCGTGGAGGTATAAATCGTTTCAATATTGTTTTTCAGTTCCGGAAGACGAAGTGAAACCAAATCCAGCAATTCCTCACATTTACGTTGTTTCATTTCCTCGTACTCTTGTCCCCGATGATTTGGAGCGGTGCCCACCCATTTGGAGACCTCATCCCATTGCATTTTGGTCAGAATATCCACTTTATTTGTTGTATTTCCGCTTTCAGGGACAGAGAAATTGACAAAAGCCGAGTGCACCCCTTTCTGCGACGGATTCCACATATCCGCATTTTGATGGATATACAGGTTGCGGTTCAGATAAGGGACCGTGTTATCCTTTAACTTAATGTTAGCCGTAAAAATGCCAAAACTATTATCCAAGGAAGAAATTCTACTTCTAAACGACTTTCGCACAGCCTCTTTATTTAATAATTTCAAGGTTGAAGCAGGATGAATGTCTGAAATCACACATTGGGCATTCCAGCATTCTCCGTCATCCGTGTATATCTTCGTTATCTGCTTGTCTGTTACCTCCATATTGGTAACGGGAGTATGAACATGCACCTCTCCACCCATCGCAAGAATATCCGTCTTCAAGGATTCTGCAATTTTATAGCCCCCTCCCTTCAACCGCCATGCACTCGGAATATAACTGCCATTAATTTGGGCGAATATATACAACGGCAACGTTGCCGCATTCAGTTCCATTTTAAGTGACGTACCTGAAAGCACTGCGCGCAAACAATCATCGTCAATCGTTTGCTGTAAAAACTGATACGCTGATTTTTCTATCAACTCATCCTGCTGGAAAACAGAAGCCAGATCATGCTTGAGTCCTTGAAAAAGATTCTCATTGGTTTGCTTTAAAAAATGAGTATAAGCCTTAATGTTGGAATGCTGATGGGGAAAATACTCCGACAATTTTTCCACAAACGGCTCATAGCCATTGGCCAAGCAATACGACTTCCCATCCAAGAAAACTTCATCAAAAGCATCACTATCTAATTGATGCCAAGGAAGATGCATCAGATTAAACTGATCCAACAACCAATAAAGCGACTCCCCTTTGCCCAAGCTGCCCACATGATGAAATCCCGTATCAAAGGTATAGCCATTGCGCCGAAAAGATTGAAGACAGCCGCCTATCTGATAATTCTTTTCCAAGACACAAACTTTAAAGCCTTTTTTAGCAAGCATATAACCGCATTGCAAGCCCCCCAAACCAGAACCGATAATAATAACGTCGTACTCCATTAGAATTCAATCATAAATTTAAGATTTATTAATCTTGGAGTCAAATAGTTAGGAACAGCCATCATCGTATTGTTCACGTCAGTTATCCAAAGATAAGAAGAGACATTGTTGACTCCCAAAACATTAAAAACTTCCAAGAAAACCCCCGCATTCTTAATGGAGCGGGCAAAGGCCGTCTTATGTTTCATTTTATCGCGACCTTGTTCTAAAAACATATACGAGAAACCCACATCCACCCGGCGGTACCAAGAGGTACGGAACACCTGCTGATAGCGTTGGGCATTCGGGGCACCATAGGGCAATCCGCTGGCAAAGACGAAATTAAG
>JAEEUY010000262.1 GCA_016290715.1 Bacteroidales bacterium | reverse complement strand
TTTCTGTACCTTGTCGACCGTTTGCTGTTGCTTGCTCGGAGCAGGCATCTAGCGGTAGTCGAGCACCAAATCCGTAATCAAGGTCGGGATTCCGAAGCCACCTTCAATTTCCACCATCACCATTCTGGAATCTATAATCTTCGTGACTTTGCCTCCGCCAACGGTGCTGAGGAAATTCACTTTGTCGCCTATTTTGAAGTTTGACATAAGTATATAGTTTTAATCACCAGTCGCCATCAATAATGTTGGCAATAACCTTATCAACCACTTGATCAAAGTAAGGATTCCTCAAGAAACAATTATGGCGCGAAATCACATCGTCAACATTGAAAGGATTTACGATATGAGTCACAAAATATGACGCTTTCGGCAATGATGACGACAGCCACTCAGACCGTATCGGTATTGTCAAATTCGGATTAATGTTCTTTGAGGAAACAAGTACGGCATAAAAAAGTCCTGACTCCACATTCTGTAATTCGTCACAGGAAATGACAAGTGCAGGATGCGGCAATATTTTGCCATCAGGAAGCACAAATGGGACTTCCACAATTTCACGTTGATAAACCTGTTTCACAGCCATTTCTCCAAACCTTTGGGAAGTTGGCCACTACGCGATTTTTGGAATACTTGATAATCAGAGGCATCCAAATCGGGAAAATCTTTCGCTTCCAATGGCGGAAAGTCTTTCAGCCGTTCCGCCAACATTTCATCAGTAAGGTTTCCGTGTCGGGGTTTTGCACGATGAGTCAAACCGTTGACCTGCGCCAAAAGCCACATCTCAACTTGTTGCTGCAACCATGCCTGAAAAGACTCATTGATTTGCAAAGTGTTTTCGGCCTGCATAACCAAATTCTCGTCCAATGAAATAGGATAGGTACACATAATGGGTTATTTTTCTGCCCGCAAAAATAAAAAAAAACACCGACACTGCAACATTTTTTATGGTTGGATTCTTGCCATTTTCCGGCAGGGGTTCCGCCGTGCTCCACCGCGTGCCTAATATCCCATCACCCCCCTAGGGTTCCTTCACCACAACTTCACCTTAATTGAAATTCTTGAAAAGGTTGTTGTGATAAAGATTGAGCGGGTCAAACATCAAATCCCAATTCTCGCCCCAAACAAGGTTTCCGTACTCTATTTTATAGTCAAGGAAGCGGGCGGGGTCGTGATACCGGTTGTATTGCGGATGTGGACGCTTGATGAAATACGGCTCAAAATCAACGACATTAATCTTGCCATCCGCAAAAGTGACACGGAGTTTATAATCGCCACAGGGCTCAATTCCTATTACACTGTAAGGGTTCATTTCTTTATATCTTTTTATTGATTTTCTCAGGAGTAAGCGTTTCTTTCAAAATGTAGAACCGATACCATTTCTCGGCAATCTGGACAGCAAATTCCTCAACAAAAGCCCTGGCCTGCTCCATCTTTGCTTTCGGAAGATGCTCTTTCCCTCTCTTTTTACGGGTTTTTATCTCCTTTAGTTGGCCATTCTCAAAATGAAGTTCAAAAATGGTCTCATATTCTCCACTGATGGCATGGGCGTGAATAGGCTCATGATCATTAGGATAAAGGAAAAAGATGATTCCAAAATACTCGTAGATTTTCGGCATGGCTGCAATGTTTGAAATTCAGTTGCAAAAATAAACAAAAACACCAACACAGCAACATTTTTTATGATTGGGTTCTTGCCATTTTCCGGCAGGGGTTCCGCCGTGCTCCACCACCTGCCTAATATCCTATCACCCCTTTGGGGTTCCTTCGTGCCCAAGCCCAAGTCACGGAGTGACGGTGGATAGTAGGCAGGGGTGAAATGCAATGAAACCCCTGCCAAACAAAAAACAAATTCCGAACAAAGCCCCGCGAGGGGCGAAAAACACCCATCAATGGCACGCGCCCAAAATGCGGCTTCTTACCATTTTCATCGGCAGGGGTTCCGCCATGCTCCACCACCTGCCTAATACCCTATCACCCCCCTGGGGTTCCTTCGTGCAACAGACCAAGTCTCGGAGTGACGGCGGATAGTAGGCAGGGGTGAAATGCAATGCAACCCCTGCCTACAAAATCAAATCCCGAACCAACCCCGCGAGGGGCGACAGGAAAAACACCGCCCTCCAGCTCCAAGGTTTTCCCAAAGAACGGAAGGGCAGCTGCATAAACCATCTGGTTACAGATTATTTCATCTTTCCAAACAAGGAATTAATTCTCGTCAGGGCAAACGAGGCGTACAGACCGACCGTAGTACCGGGCGTTGAAGCCGCCGGCGACAAGGCCACCATCGTAAATGGATACGTAATACGCGTAATTGCTACCGTAGCTATCGTTGTACGAGGCCGACCAGTAGGTACCTGAGGAGCCGACAGAGCTAACCGAAGTCCCATTACGGCTGCCTGCGGCAGGCAGGAATACCGCGCCGTGTGCCTCCAAACTGTCGATCCACGAGGATGAGCTAACCACATTGCTGCTAAAGCTGGCATTACTAGTATTGTAGTCGCTCAAGCTATAATAGCTTGTGTTCCAGTCATCGGGCAACAATATCACACCGTTCACGCCATTCACCTGTGCCTTGGCATAGAGTATGCCTGATGTAGTGTTACGTTGGCCGAATACATAGTTCCACTCCGATTGGGTCAAGGTACGCCATTGGTGGCTTTGATTGCCGCCGTTGCTGATGGAATTGTAATATCCCCAGTCAGATCTTGCGTAACTGCCCATCAGGTTATAGTTACCGTTAGGCCCGTATTGGTATCCATTACTGTTGTTGGAGTCCCATGGACGGTAGTATTTGTTGCCAGGGTTCCAACCACTCGTGCCCCAGCCGAACAAATCTATCCAACCATCGTATGTCGAGGAAATATTGCTATTTGCATCGCCCTCATAATCATATTGGTTCTCGGCAAAACGCCAAGTTCTAGAAGAAGCCTTATACTGTAAATTACCTTTTGAGAAATACACTTGGTCGCCATTGGCATTGATGGCAAACAAACCATTGACAGCACCCTCTGGAAGTGTCACCGTGACAGCAATGCCTTCGATTAAATAATCATTCTCAATAATCTCAGGAACCATGCCGCATTCTCCAACATAAACTCCATCGGAAGATTTAGCCTCAAGGCTCGTTATTTCCTCTTGCGGTAGCAAAATTGCCCATTTCTCACCATTGCCTGCTGCCAAGGTGATGACACCTTCACCCTCTTGGTCATAAGCAAATTCATTTGTCGAGAAATCCACTGTCACCTTGTTGTACATGCCCAAGATTGAGGTTGCTGCTTCGGAAGCTGTGGTCACATTGAACTTTACTAAAGCGCATTTGTTAAGCAAGGTAGCGTTGTAATCCGTCTTTCCAACTTGGTAGTTTTCTCTTGAGGGTGCATAAGAAATCACGGGCAAATGTTCCGTTTGGTCACTAATGACCACCGAGCATCCCAGGGAAGTGCCTTCGGTGAGGGTTTCTTCTGTGTCCACATTGCCGAGGAAGTAAAAATGTAGTTTCTCTCCTTCAGTTGGTTCGGAGATGTCACCACTGAAGTTGGTACCATTGTAGGTCAGCGTTCCGACATAAACGCCATCGCTGGCCACATAAAGCACATCGTTGTTTTCAAAGGTAACTTCGCCATTTTCGGTATTCACGGCCACCCTTGAACCATGACTACCATTCACATTGAGCGTGATGTTCACTTTTGCTCCTTCGTTGGTGGTAGTGTTAGTGTTTTCCTTCTTGCATTGCGACACTCCCATCAGCAATGCAAAAGTCATTGCGATAATGCCAAACTTTTTCATTTTTCATTCTCCTTTCTCTTTAATGCCACATAGCCTGCACCTGCCGTAAGCAGCAGAACTATTCCACTGCCGAGCGGCACAGGTTGACCAAAGACTTGGTTATCAATGGTACCTGATGCTTGCACATTGCGATGACCGAGAAACTCAGTTTTCTCATTTGCTCCACCGTTACCGTAATACGAACCATTTGTCGCGCCACGTTGGAACAAACCGTCTTGGGCAAACGCTCCAATGGGCAATGCTACCGACATCGCCAATGAAAGCGCCAAAGCCTTCTTTTTCATTTTACACATACTCTTTTCTTTTGAATTGGGTTAATACTGAAATAATTAAGTTGCATACTCTATCCTGATACGAGCAAAAGAAGCGTGCGCTGTGTTATATCACACCTCACTTGAAGGTCCTGGAAACTACCTGTAAAAAGAATGCAATAACAGCTCACGCTAAGCGTGGTACTGTTATGCACCTCCTTTTTACACATTGCTTGAAAATTTTCCAG
>JAEEUY010000261.1 GCA_016290715.1 Bacteroidales bacterium | reverse complement strand
GTTGATACCTCCGTTGTATTCCAAATGAATGGACAATCCCTTTGCTTTACTTTGTTTCCAAAAACAAAACTCATGCGAAACTTCCCAGTAGGCTCCGTAAACTTTTTGGAAGGAGTAGTCGAAGTCTGTGAAAAAAAAGAAACTGCCCAATTTATCAGGTTTAAACATTTCCACTGTTGACGTGAAAGTTTGTCGTCCCGACTGGTTATCGCTGTTTTGTTTTTGATTTTGGTATAGATGCCGACCGAAATCGTAATGGAGTTGTATGTTTTGCGCGTGTGTTAAGGATAATAGGACAATAAAGAAGAAAAAAAATGGTATTTTCCTTTTCATAAATCAATGATAATCAAATTGTTAAAATCTACTTCCAGCGCCACCGCCGCCGAATCCGCCGCCGCCGCCGAATCCGCCGAACCCGCCGCCAAAGCTGCCGTGACTTCCTCCGCCCCCAAAACTGCTGCCGCCAAAATGCTGGGAGGAACTATGTCGTGTACGGTATAGTGTTTTGCGTTGTTTTAATAAATTGCTGAAAACCAATGCACTGATACCGAGTAAGAGCAATTTTTGCAACATCTGCTGCTCATCGATATGTCCATTATGCAGTTCCAATTCCTCGTCAATCATTTTCTGCGCCTCTTCGTCAATCATTTGTTGCAGCTTCTTCTCAATACTGGTGTGGGAATATCCCATGGCAACAGCTTGTTGGAAAATATACCGCCGTTCTTCTCTTGTAACAATTTTATCTTCTAATGCCGGTGCGATGAGTTGTTTTAAAATTTCATCTTTTAATTTCTCTTCAAAACGGTCGCGGTTGAGTCCTAACTTTTTAACTTGCAGAAACAATTGTTCCTTGTCTTCTCCCTGATAACGTTGATTTTTAACGGCTTGTGTGATGAGAGCCTCTCTGCGGTTTTTTCTGTTCAGTGCTACCGTGGCTATGATTAAGAGAATAGTTGTAACAAAAATAATGGTTAAAACGAAGGCTATTTCGGGTGCGTCCGATGTCTGATACTGGTCGCGTGGTACAGAAATCTCTCCCGATAAAATAGGCAGAATTTTATTTATTGCCGCTACAGTAGCTTCGTAATATTTCTCTTCTTTCAACAAAGGAACCATCTCTTCAGTAATGATTTCCTTCACGTATGCATCTGGCAATACCCCTTCAAATGCATAGCCGGTGGCGATGAAAACATCCCCTGCGGTTTCGTTCCGGACTTTGATTAAAACAACAAGCCCGTTCTGGTCTTTTTTATTCTGAATGCCCCATCGGTTGCCGATTTCAAAAGCAAAATCAGCAGCGGAATAATCTCCTAAATCGGAAACCACAACCACACAGACGACATTGGAAGTGCTGTCATTAAAAGCAACCAACCGTTCTTCCAATTCTGCCTTTTGTCCATGTGTGAAAACACCGGCATAATCGTTCACTAAACGCGGTGGATTGGGAACAGAAGGAATGGCATCTTTTGCATTGGCAAAAGATAAAAGTGAAGCTATAAAGAGAAATGCAAGGAATTTTTTCATTGCAAAGGCATCGTACGATTATTAGAAGTCGAATTCAACAGTGGGTGCTTGTTCAGAACCCGCAGCTGCTTCAAAGTATGGGCGGTCTTTAAATCCATATATTTTGGCAAAAATAATACGGGGAAATTTGCGTCTGTCCACGTTGTATTTTTGTGTTGCTTCGTTGAATTTTTTACGTTCTACAGCAATTCTGTTTTCTGTCCCTTCCAATTGGGCTTGCAGATCCAAGAAGTTCTGATTCGCTTTTAGTTCAGGATAAGCTTCAATAGTTACCAACAAACGGCTGAGCGTGGAACCGACTTGATCTTGTGCATTTTGGAATTTTGCCAAATCATCAGCAGTCATATTGCTGGGATCTATTTTGATGGAAGAGGCCGCAGCACGGGCTTGGGTAACGGCTTCCAAGGTGCTTTTTTCAAAGTTGGCAGCGCCTTTCACGGTATTTACCAGCTGCGGAATGAGGTCGGCTCGGCGTTGGTACACGTTTTCCACTTGTCCCCAAGCAGCTTTCACCTCTTCTTCGTTACTTACTAAAGCATTGTAATTACAACTTGTTTGTGTGAAACTTAATACGAAAGCCACAACAATAATCCATAAAAATTTTTTCATATTGATAGTATTTAATGTTGATTGCAAATTTCTGCGGCAAAGATACAACAAAGATTGGTAAAAAAAATGTATTTTTGCCGCCATACAGAAAAATATGCGCAAGTTTGTCTTATCATTCGTGGTTTTTTTTTATGGTCTTGTTGCGATGGCAACGCACCAGCGCGCGGGTGAAATCTCTTTTGAGCATGTTGCAGGCTTAACCTATCGTTTTACCATTGTTACTTACACCTATACGCCCAGTCCGGCCGACCGTGAGGAACTGGAAATCAACTGGGGGGATGCCACGAGCAGTATGGTGGCGCGTGTTCGAAAGGTGAATCTGGACAACGATATTAGTGTCAATACTTATATTACGGAGCATACGTATCCATCCACGGGCACTTATGCGATTACCTTGGAAGACCCTAATCGGAATGCGGGCATTGTGAATATTCCCAACTCGGTGAATATTCCCTTTTTTTTAGAAACCATATTGATTATCAACCCTTTTCTGGGAAGCAATAGTTCTCCACAGTTGTTGAATCCGCCGATTGATGATGGCTGCGTGGGGGCAGTATATTATCATAATCCGGGGGCTTATGATGCCGATGGAGACAGCTTGAGCTATAGTTTGGTTTCTTGCAGAGGGTTTGATGGAGAAGTTATCCCGGGTTATTCGTTGCCTTCGGCTTCGCATTCTATTAGTATAGACCCTGTTACAGGGGACTTGATATGGGATAGCCCTTTAATGCAGGGAGAATACAATATTGCGATTCTGATTCAAGAGTGGAGACATGGGGTATTGATAGGGTCAATGGTACGGGATATGCAAATCAACATTGTGGCTTGTAACAATGAGCCCCCTGTAATTACTACGATTGACGACACTTGTGTTACGGCGGGTGAAAGTTTGGATTTTTTGGTCCGTGCTACGGATGTGAATTCTACGAGTGTGATGCTTTCAGCTACGGGGGGCGTGTTCCATTTGGCTACGTCGCCGGCGCGTTTTGGATTGTTTCATGGGGCTCCACCGATTTCGGGGACTTTCCATTGGGATACAGAATGTGCTCATGTGCGCCGTACTGCTTATAATGTTTTGTTTAAAGTGG
>JAEEUY010000260.1 GCA_016290715.1 Bacteroidales bacterium | reverse complement strand
TCACGATATTTAGTTTTTTATGTTTGATTTGTTATTGTAAGATGTTATATTTCAGTATATTAGTTTTATTTTAAGGAGACATGCAAAGTTAATCTTTTTTTTGAAACAAAAAAGAATTTATAGTGCGGTTACGACTAATTGCGCATTTTCGAAACGAATGACTTTTACGGGAATATTTTTCTCAATAACTCCTGTTTCGGAAACAGCGTCGTAAAGCTCGTTTTCGATTTCCACTTTCCCGGCAGGGCGCATAAAAGTATGCGTTATTCCTTCCTTGCCTACCAGTTTTTGCAAGGCGATAGCATCGGCGGACACAAACCCTTCTTTATTATCTAAAGTGGTATTCAAGGCCAGACTGCCATAGCGGGTGGCAGTGGTGAATAATTTTTTACTCAACCAAAGTGATAGGAAAAAGCCAATGATGAGCGAGGTGAGTACCAATAGAAAGTTGTTTAAAATGGAGCCTTTGGGCGTGTAATGAAAATCGAAACCGATATTGAAAACCAAACTTAACACAAGAGACCCTACCATGAGTACAATGCCGCTAATGCCAAACAGACCGAATCCGGGGATGGCAAATATTTCAACCATGAGCAAACCGAATCCGATGAGGAATAACAGTATCTCCCAGTGTTCTGCCAATCCCTGCAAGTAGTGTGGGGCAAAATAGAGTAAAGCCGCTACGATGGCAAAAATGATGGGAAGACCTATCCCCGGCGACTGTAACTCCATATAGATTCCGCCAACAATAACCATAATAAGCAAACTGCTGACAATCGGGTTGATGAGGAATCCAATCAGTTTTTCCAGCCAACTTAATTGCTGATCTTCTATCGTGTAATTTTGAATATCCATCAGATGGAGAACTTCATCCGGAGAATTGGCTTCACCTTCGCAAAAATGATGGCGAATCGCCTCTTTTGTGGTGAAAGTCAGTACTTTACCTGTATCAGACACATTTTCAACATAAGTGTCAGGATCAACCATGGCTTCAGCGATGAACGGATTGCGCCCGTTTTTTTCAGCGGTTGCCCGCATCAGCGAACGCATATACGATTGGTATTTGTCGGGCATGATTTCTCCATTTTGGTTTACAACAGAAGCAGCCCCTATGGAAGCCCCCGAAGCCATATATATGCTATCACATGCTATTGAAATTAAAGCCCCCGCCGAAGCTGCGTTATTGTTGATAAAGGCAATGGTGGGAATGTGCGTATCCAATAATCGTGTTCGTATTTTGTCTGCAGAAGTTAGTTCTCCTCCGAAAGTGTTGATTTCCAGTATAATATAATCAAAATGATTCTTCTCAGCATAGTCAATGGCTAATTCCGTTTTTTGAAGTGCCGGTTTGGCAATCTCCTCATCAATGGTGAAATGGTAAACCCGCTTCTGTGCATTCGCTTCAGGTAGAAGCAAACAGATTCCTATACAGAGAAACAAACTGATAAAAAGTCTTTTCATGGGTATAAATTTTTTGCAAAATTACATAAAAATAACTTAATCTCATTGAGAGATGAAATTGGGATAAGTGAAAGTAATAGCAGAGGGTGGAACGGATAGTGTTAAAAAATTATTTATCAATGTATTTTGAATTAAAAAAAAATGTATTTTTGCACCCCGAATTTTTAAACAAATTATAAACAAAAAATCAAACAGTTATGTTGAATCAGTACGAAACCGTTTTCATTATGACTCCCGTTTTGTCTGAAGAACAGATGAAGGAAACGGTAAAAAAGTTTGAGAATTATCTTCTCAACAAAGGTGCAGAAATTATTCACCAAGAAAACTGGGGATTACGCAAATTGGAGTACCCCATCGCAAAAAAAACCTCTGGTTTTTACCATCTTTTTGAATTTAAAGCCGACGGCAGCATTATCAAAGATTTTGAATTGCAATATCGTCGTGACGAAAAGATCATGCGTTATTTAACGGTAACATTAGACAAACATGCTATTGCTTACAATGAAAAAAGACGCAATTTAAGAAAAGAAAAAGAAGCGAATAAAGAATAAGGAGGAAAATAATTATGGCACAACAATCAGACATTAAATATTTGACCCCGATAGCGGTTGATGTTAGAAAGAAAAAATATTGTCGTTTCAAAAAAAGCGGCATCAAATATATCGATTATAAAGATGGTGAATTCTTGAAAAGATTCGTTAACGAACAAGGCAGAATTTTACCAAGACGCTTAACCGGTACATCATTAAAATATCAGAAAAAAGTGGCGCAAGCAGTCAAAAGAGCCAGACATCTTGCTTTACTTCCTTTCGTAACCGATAATTTAAAATCAAATCAATAGTAGGAGGGCATATCATGGAAGTTATTTTAAAACAAGACGTTCAAAATTTAGGTTATGCCGATGACCTCGTAAAAGTAAAAGACGGCTACGCAAGAAATTACCTCATCCCTCAAGGATTGGCAATTTTGGCAACGGAACCCAATAAAAAAATGTTAGCTGAAACTTTGAAACAACGCGCTTTCAAAGCTGAAAAAATCAGAAAAGAAGCTGAATTTATGGCAGGGAAAATTGAAGGTCTTACCGTTCAAATACCTACCAAGGCTTCTGAAAAAGGAACGATTTTCGGCTCAGTAAACAATATCGCAGTAGCGAATGCACTGAAAGAGCAACATGGTATTGATATTGATCGTAAGAAAATTATTCTGAAAGAGGATCATATTAAAGAATTAGGAAATTATACCGCACAAGTTAACCTCCACAAAGAATTCAAAGTTACTATTAACTTGGAAGTTGTGGCAGAATAATTGTCGGATAACCTGTTATTAAAAAAGATTGGCAAGGAGTTTCTCTTTGCCAATCTTTTTTATTGTAAATGATTGCTTTCGCTAAAAGTCTTGTGTTTTTAAGTAATATACTGTTATTGTGATATTTACATATAAATCGTAAAATATGGGCTTGATATAGGTGGCTGAGCTTGTCGAAGCCACCTATTTTCATTTCTTCTTCTTTTCTTTGTCTTGACACAAAAAAAAGAAGCAAAAGAAAAGTCAAGGCTGTGCTGAAAAAAACTAAAAAATGACTTCATAAAGCTAAAGTTTACAAAACTCGCGCTATTCTTTTTAGCCAAAGTCGCTTTTAATCATCGGCTTGCAGCAATGAACCTCTTTATTTCAATGCGCTCGAACAGTGTAAACTTCTTAACGCTTTATTCCATCATTTTTTTGACGTTTTTTTCATCAAGGCCATCAGTTTGGCGGCGGCATGAAATTATCGTATCCAAAATGTAAAGTATTAATTATTAGTATAATAGATGACTATTTGTCTATTTTGCGTGTCAAAGGCGCCATATTTCATCCAGCGTCCCGGAGGGACGAACTCTCAATAACCTCACTCAAACGAAAGTGCAGAGTGGGGACTGGATGCGCCTCTCTGACCCAGCGTCCCAAAGGGACGCACTCCCAGTAACCTCAGACAAGGCCTCTTGAGGCCGCAGTCTAGGCAGGAATGCCGGCATACGATAACAGCGTGTCAAGGACACGCTACCTTCAGAAATAACACTCACTCATGCAATTTTTGGTTCGTTTTCCGCAATTTTTGGCTGTAAAATTGTAAAAAATGGTAAATTTGCAGCCGAAAAATGAGTATAAACGAAACCAAAAATAACAGGAAAAACCAATCAAAATAATATATTAACCATCTGAGCTTTACGCTCTTATTCTCTATCACTGAAAATTCCCCAAATTTAGAAGTACACGAGAATAAGTTTGCGAAGGTTCACGCCAATAGGCGTGAGTTGTTTCGTACTTATCAGTGTACAGTGGTATTGGGGAATACCTCAGTGATATGGTAAGCACACAAAAGGAACGGCGAGCGCCTTTTTCTTTTGGGGCTTATTGGGGTGAGGGTTTGAAGCAAAGGTATAAAACTCAAAAGAAATGCAAAGAATAGACATGATTGATCGTATTGGAAGATCATTTCATTTCAGCAATATTGAAGGTGGAGAATTTAGTTACAAACAGGTGCTTGAAAATGTAACGCAAAAACATTTCAAACTTGACATACGTTTTTATGATGGAACTTCAAAAGTTTCCGTGCTGATAGAAACAAAACAGAATTTTAAACCCAAAGACAAACAGCAACTATTTGATTATGTTGCACTTGAACAACGTTTGTCGGCACAGACAAAAATAATAGCAATTCTCGCCAACACCAACGACGACAAAATAAAAGTATGGAAAATAGCAAACGGCGATGTGGAAGAACTTGATGACCGCAAACTGAAATCGTTTGCAGAGTACGTTGACTATTTTAAGCCCAAGAATGTCAACGACAAAACAGCGGTTCTTGAGAATACATCTAAACTCAACCGCTTGCTTCACGACAATGGTATAGCCGAAAAACTTCGTAGCCAGTTTGTTGGCACCTGTCTACTTGCTTTAAAGAACGGATTGAACTACAAAGGATTAAGCACAGCACAAATAATTGCAGGAATAAAGGAAGTGTTGGGAAAACTTTTGGAAGGCAGCCTTGACAAAGCTGATAAGATTGTGATATTGCATGAAAACATCCTAAAAGACCAAAATGTTGAGAAAATCAAATCGGAGAACTTTGAAAAGATATTGAACTACATAGAGATAAACATTGTTCCGTACATAAACGAGGCAAGCCGTGAGGGACACGATATTCTAAGCTATTTCTTTACCACATTCAACAAATATGTCGCCCGCGAAGATAAGAATCAAGCATTTACGCCAAACCACATATCGCACTTTATGGCAAAAGTTGCAGGTATTTACAAAACTTCCAGAGTATTAGATCCGACATGTGGTTCTGGAACTTTCATTGTCCAGGCTATGACGCAGGCACTTAACGACTGTGAAACAGATGCGGAGCGTAACGCGATAAAAAAGAATCAAATATATGGAATTGAGTTCGACAAGAATGTTTACGGTCTTTCAACAACCAATATGCTGATTCATGGTGATGGAAATTCAAATGTGCGCTTGGGTTCGTGCTTTGAATTGGGCGACTGGATAGAAAAGGCAAATGCCGACGTTGTGCTGATGAATCCGCCATACAACGCATCCAAGAATCAAGTGCCAGAAGATTTTGCCAAAACATGGGGAAAAACAAGCACCGACCCTTCAAAAGGACTATGTTTTGTGGAATTTGTTGCACAAAAGGTCAACCGCGGTCGTTTGCTGACGTTGCTGCCAATGGCATGTGCCATTCAAACAGATGGCGTAATTGGTAATTTCAAACAGAAAATGCTCGAAAGACACACTCTTGATGCAGTTTTCTCATTTCCTGCCGAAATGTTCTATCCGGGTGCAAGTGCTGTTGCATGCTGTATGGTGTTTGATTTGGGCAAACCTCACAAAAAAGACAAGGAAACATTTTTTGGATATTTCAAAGATGATGGTTTTGAGAAACGAAAAGGTGTCGGTCGTGTGGATGTCCGAGACAAATGGGAAACTATTGAAAAGGAATGGTTTGATTTATACGAACATCGCTCAACCGTAGCAGGGGAATCAGTAACCCGCCATGTAGAAGCCAACGAAGAATGGTGCGCTGAAGCATATATGGAAACGGATTATTCAACACTATGCGATGATGATTTCATTTGTAAGATGAGAGATTATGCAGCATTTTTAGTTCTGAATGAGGAAAAATGATTATGAATACTACTGATTGGAAATGCTTTACAATAGATGAATTGTTTATTGTATCCTTGACAAAAGGGGATATAAAAGCCGATAGAATAGACGATGGTTCAACACCACTTGTTTCATCTGGGGAAACAAATAATGGTATAGTAAAATATATCACAAGTTTTGGTGATGGTATTGCTAAAATATTCAATGGTAATACAATAACATTGGACATGTTTGGTAATGCATATTATCAACCCAATGATTTTTTTGCAGTAGGACACGGCAGAGTTAATATCTTAATACCAAAATTTAAAAACAATCAATACATTTCCATATTTCTTGTCTGTCTTATAAATAAAGAAAAGTATAGATTTTCTTATGGGAGATCTGTTTATAGTTCTGTCGCTGAAAAGATAAGATTGAAATTACCAATTCGCAATAATGGCAATCCCGATTGGCAATGGATAGAAGATTATGTAAAGAGAAATCTTGTTCCGAAATTGCCGGATAAGTCAAAATCTGTATGGGAAAAGTGTTTTGAATCAAAACCATTGTCAAATAATAAATTGAAATTAAACACAAAAGAGTGGAAGTGGTTTAGGGTTGGGACTTTGTTTGGAAATGATAAGGGAACAATACAAAAATGCAAATGTAATAGCGCTACAGAATTGCTTCAAGACGGAACAGACATAGCCTACATCGGTGCAAAAAAATCTGATAATGGAATAATGCGATATGTGCAAATGGAGAAAACATTGGTAACCAAGGGAAACTGCATGCTTTTTATTGGTGATGGTCAAGGGTCTGTCGGTTTTACGCTTTATCAGCCAAAAGATTTTATAGGTTCTACAACATTGTTTGCTGGCTATAATGAACATTTGAATCAGTATAATGCAATGTTTTTGATAGGTGTATTAGACCTAGAAAGGTATCGTTATTCCTATGGCAGAAAATACAAACCTTCCGAAACAAGAGTAAAACTTCCCGCCATAAAAAATGCCCAAGGTGAATATGAGCCTGACTGGCAATGGATGGAAGATTATATCAAAGGACTGCCATATTCGGGATGTTTATAACTGTGAAAGTGCGTTCCTCCAGAACGCAGCACGAAACAATTTCCCCTTCTTGAGATTCCGTCTCCCTAACGGTCGGCGAAATAGTGCAGGGTAGTTGTATAGAAGTTTAAATACATAGAAGGGGAATTTGGGTGCGAGCAAAGAAAATGAACAAAAAAATTTTTTTTTAACAATTTTTCAACCGCTTTTGGGGCCGTTTTTTTGCATTTTTCCCCCGAAGTTTTACCACTTTTTGGTTAAAATCTACCACTTTTAACTACTTGTTTATTAGAGAAATAACCTCTTGATAAAGGGGTGCTGATGTTGTATCTTTGCTGCTAGAAATTGTACTCATATAATGGATAAAGGAGAGATCATTTTGTACCAGCCGGATGACACCATTTCATTGGAAGTTAGAATAGAGGACGAGACGGTATGGCTGAATCGTCAACAAATGGCAGTATTGTTCGGCAGAGATGTCAAGACCATTGGCAAACACATCAATAATGCGTTGAAAGAGGAATTGGAAAATTTTTCAGTTGTCGCAAATTTTGCGACAACTGCCAGAGATGGCAAAACGTATAAGGTTGATTATTATAATCTGGATATGATTTTGTCTGTTGGATATCGCGTAAAATCACAAAAAGGCATTGAATTCAGGAAATGGGCATCCGCAGTGTTGAAAGACTACATATTGCACGGCTACGCCGTCAACCAACGCATTGAACAGCTGGAAAACAAAGTTGCAGAACACGACAAACAAATCGCTTTCTTCGTCCGCACCTCACTCCCGCCCGTGCAGGGTATTTTCTTCGACGGGCAAATCTTCGATGCCTACGTCTTCGCTTCGGAACTGATACGCTCCGCCAAGAGCAGCATCACGCTGATTGACAACTATGTGGACGAATTGGTGCTGTTGTTGCTGTCGAAACGGGACGCTGGAGTTGCCGCCAAAATCATCACTCGAAAGATTACGCAAGGTCTTGCTGCCGACTTGGCACGGCACAACCAGCAGTATCCGCCCATCGTTGTGACGGAATCTCCCCGCTTTCACGACCGCTTCCTCATTATCGACGATGTCGTTTACCACATTGGTGCCTCCTTGAAGGATTTGGGGAAGAAATTGTTCGCATTTTCTAAAATGGAAATTCCCGCGGATTGGTTGGTGTAGGGATGCCATAATATGACATCCCTACATTATGGTATCTACAAACCGATTACATATATGTTGGTTTATGGAGATGCGGTGCACCGCGTTTCTACGTCATGGCGGTCTTTTCGCGTAATCCGCGCCATTCGCGGTCAATTAGTCGCGTCTCCCCAAGACGCTAATTACCAGTGTATTGCACTTCTCCAGACTGCGGTCTGACAGTCTTGTCTTCGGTTACTGGAATTTCGTGCTTTTGGCACGATTAACGGATGTCATTTTTTTGACGTTTTTTTCATCAAGGCCATATTTTTGCAGATAGTAATGAAATTTTTTTTAGGGGAATTTAAAGGATGGGAAGCAATCATTCCAATTTTTAGAATGTTACGAAGTGGATGCCATAGCATATTTCCAAGAAATCAACGGAGCCGGCGTGTGCTTTCACATTGGCCCCAATGAAATTGTTTCTCTTTTTGCCTAACAAGAAGCGAAGTCCCGCTCTTTCGTAAAACGGCTCGTAAAAATTGAATGCTTTGTTGATGTAAACCGCCCCACTTACGTGCAAGACCAGTCGTCCGTACAAAACTTCAAAGGATAAAAAGAGGGCTTGACTGAAATATTTGGCGGGTTTGCGTTGCGCTTCGGGCAGGTGGCGGCTCAATTCCCCACTATAGTAGAAATCGATGCCTGCTCCGTAGCGGAATTTCGGGTGAAATTGCCGCAAATACCCTAATTGTAGTACAACCCCAGGATAATAGGGATCTGCGGCGCCATTGGTAACTACGGCATCTTTTTTGGATTGGCGTGCACCTCCCCCGACCAATACATAAAAACTGTTCTTTTTGATAAAATTGGTGTCTCGTGTTTTGAAATTATAATCCAAATCTTTGATTTCATGGAAGAAGCATTTTACTCCGATAGCTCCGGAAAGAGGATTGATTCCCATATTGGGCAATTTTAAAGCGGCATTGGAAGAGTGGGAGAAGTTGGCGCGGAGGGTGAGCACAGTATGGGGTGAAACACGAAAGTCTATCCCTAACGCTAAGTCGAGGTGCGCATTAAGATGTGAACCGATGAAGCGATTGCTGTCATTTGTTTCAAGGTTATACGGATTGGTCCAACAGGAAACGCCCGCTCCAAACTGATAGTGGAAAGTCCATCGCCGTATTCGGTAGATGGTGCCGTTCATATAGCCGAAAAGGGCCACTTTGTCACGGAAGATGCTGCTGTTGAAGTGACCGTAGCGTAAGCAAATCCCATATTCGGGATAATTGAAAAGCCGTTCCCACTCGTGTTGCCCCGTGGTTTGTTTCCCAAATCGGAGTTCAGCGCTATATAAAGAAACATGCGAAAGCCACGCTGTGTTGGAAGCGTTGGGAATAATGCGCCCTATGCGGAGGGCAGGTTCCAGATACCATTGTTGCTTATTCGCTTCTTGTGCAATAAGGGTATGTCCTAATATGATACAAAGAGTGGCATAAGAAAAAATGTAGCGGACAAGACGACAATTCCTTTCAAAGCGGTTCATGGGCGATGGATAATTTCACGGATATACTTGATAGCCTCAATATTCCGGGGGGTAACGATGTCAATCCATCCGGATTCAATCGGGTAAACGCGCCCGTTCTTCACAGCATCTAATAAGGTGTAAGGGTAAGTATGACAAAAAATGTCAAGGTCTTCTTTGCGTATGAAAATATAATCCGGATTCTTTTCAAAGATATGTTCCCGACTAATACTCCATTGGGTGAGATCTTTTCCAATATTTTCGCCCCCTGCTAATGTGATAATGTCATGAATAAAAGAGTTGCCAGGAGCAGTGAAATCCCCAGTTTGCCCGAACCCTGCAACATAATAAACCGTTGGCAAAGTCTGCTGTCCGGCGTTACGGAATTGTTCAATTTCTTTACGATAATGTTGCACTAAAGAGTCGGCGAGGGCAGTTTTTTGGAAAATAGTTCCTAAAATTTGGATAGAGGAATACAAATCATCAATGCTATCCTCTTTTTTCAGGAAGAAAATGGGAATTCCTGTTTGCTCTAGTTTTTCAACATCATTTTTGCTAATGATAGAACCGATGAAAATTAAATCGGGATTGACGGAAAGAATACTTTCAATGTTGAGATTGAGTAATTTCCCCACTTTGGGAATGTCTTTTGTTTCGGGAGGGTAATCGCAGAAATCACTGATTCCAGCCAATTTGTCTTCACAATGGAGAAGGAAAATGATCTCGGAGATGGAAGCCGAAAGCGAAACGATGCGTTGTGGCTCTTTTTCAATTGTAACGGTGCGTCCGTAGGAGTCGGTGCCTTGATAAAAAAAAGTTTGCTGTTTATCGTTGGCATGATGACATGCACTGGTGACAAACAGCAAACAGCATATAAGAAAATATTTTTTCATTGATTATTCTGCGGGATTGACTTCAATTAGCTCAACCTCAAAAATCAAAGTGGCTCCGGGTTTGATAGTTTGAGCCCCGCGATCGCCGTAAGCCAAATTAGAAGGGATGTAGAATATATATTTAGATCCTTCTGACATGAGTTGTACGCCTTCTGTCCACCCTGCTATCACTTGATTGAGAGGGAAAGTGATAGGCTCGCCGCGTTCAACGGAGGAATCAAAAACGGTACCATCTAATAAGGTGCCATGATAATGTACTTTTACTTTGTCGGTTGCTGTGGGTTTTTTGCCGGTTCCTTCTTTAATGACTTTATATTGCAAGCCGGAGGGAGTTTCTACCACTCCTTTGTTCTTTTTGTTTTGAGCCAGGAATTCTGCTCCTTTTGTCTTCTCTTCTTCCAGCATTTTTTGTTGGTTGCTTTCCACAGTTTCGTTTACTAGTTGGAAGGCTGCTTGCATTTCTTCCATTGAGAACTTGTTTGCCCCATTCAAACCGTCGTTCATTCCCTTGAGAATAAGGTCAAAGTCAACATCCAAACCTAAATTTTTGAATTGTTCTCCATAATTAACACCGAGAGCATAGCTCATTTTTTCTTTATCTGTCATCTGATTTTGTGATTTTGCCGTTGCGCAGACACCTACACAGAATGCGCAAACGAGGATGAATAATTTTATGCTTTTCATTGATTTTTGATTTTGAAAAATTTGCGCTGCAAAGGTAGCCTTTTTTTTGATAATAGATTCAATTTTATGGGAAAGAGACAGAGATAATTGACTAAATTTTACAAATCTATCAAATACTTTTAATGGAATTGCACATCTTCTCCCAAATCTATGGATAGAAATGGGGACAGGTTCTATGAAATATTTGAAAATTGTCGCTTAGGGCAATGCTTAATATTGAAATTATGTATATTTTTGCGCCAGAAATATTTTTGAGGAATCACATATACCTTATATTATTATAACTTCAAAAACATAATTACATGAAAGACATTTTTGAAAGAATTAAAAAATCGTCGGGTGGACCTATTGGACAATACCGGAAAACGGCAGAAGGATATTTTACATTTCCCAAACTGGAAGGTGAATTGGGGCCTCACATGCGGTTTAATGGCAAGGAAGTGCTTTGTTGGAGTTTGAACAATTATTTGGGATTAGCCAATCATCCGGAAGTTCGTAAAACGGATGCGGAAGCTGCTGCTCGCTGGGGGATGGCTTATCCGATGGGAAGCCGTATGATGACGGGTCAAACGGCTTTGCATGAAAGATTGGAAAAGGAGCTGGCTGAATTTGAGAAAAAAGAGGCGGCCTTTGAATTCAACTTCGGTTACCAAGGTATTTTTTCCACCATCGATTCTTTAGTCAATCGTCACGATGTGATTGTATATGATGCGGAAGCCCATGCCTGCTTGTTAGACGGGATGCGTCTGCATTTGGGAAGCAAGTTCAAATTCCGTCATAATGATATTGCGGATTGTGAGAGAATTGTGGCTCACGCTTGCGAATTGGCCGAAAAACAGAACGGTGGGGTGTTGCTGATTACGGAAGGCGTTTTCGGGATGACGGGAGCATTGGGAATATTGGATCAGATTGCAGCCTTGAAAAAGAAATACCCTTTCCGCATTCTGATTGATGATGCTCACGGATTTGGCGTAATGGGGCCGCACGGCAGGGGTACTTCTGAACATTTTGGTGTAATGGATGATATTGACATATACATAGGTGCGTATGCCAAGTCTATGGCTACTATTGGCGGATTTGTGGCAACGGATAAAGAGATCATTGATTATTTGAAGTACAATATGCGTTCCCAGATGTATGCAAAATCATTGCCTATGCCGATTGTTGAGGGGTGCTTAAAACGCCTTGAAATCATACGCAGCAATGAAGGTGATGAGCGGCGTGCCCATTTATGGGAGGTGACCCGCCGTTTGCAGAAGGGGTTCCGTGAACTGGGTTACGAAATTGGGCCTGCTCAAGCGTGTGTTACCCCAGTACATTTGAGATGCGGCATTAATCAGGCCGCCAATATTGCTGTTGATCTGAGAGAAAACTACAATATCTTCTGTTCTATCGTAACGTATCCGGTAATTCCTCCAGGAATGTTGATATTCAGAATCATCCCAACGGCGGCGCATAGTATAGAAGATGTGGATTATACGTTGGAAGCCTTCCGCGATATCAAAGCCCGATTGGCTAAAGGGGATTATGACAAGGAGATGCCAGATATGGCACTATTTAATTAGGATAATTATAATTCATAAGAAGTTCCGAATATTCTTTAATGGGTATTCGGAATTTTTTTTGATTTTTTCATCTTCAGGAAAAAATATTTCAATAGTGCCCAAAACTTTTGTTGAATCTTTCTTCCCTTTGTGTTTTGACACAAGAAAAAAAGAATAAGTCAAGCCCCCGAAGGGAACCATCTTCATCAACGGCAAGGAGGGTGTTCAATGTGAAATTAGCAATGGGAAATATGAAATTATTTTTGCAACTTTGCCACTCGTGAAATTTCAGTTTGTATGTCACACTATCCTTCACCTTCCTCAATCCCGTATATTGTTCATTATCCATTGTACATTCCCCCTCACGGTACTGCCAACCGTCCCTCTCCGTCTGGCTCTCCGTGGACCCGATGACGGACAAGTCCCCGAGCTTAAGTCCGTACACGTATTATGGGGATAATCCGGTGGGGTTGGTGGATAAGGACGGGGAAGAGAATCCTAATTTATTTATTGTGTAAAACGGTACAAATTCCAAATAAAAATCTTAATTTTGCAGCCCAATATTAAAATAAATGGCAATGAAAAAGATTGTATTATTTCTTGTTGCAATAGCGTTTTTGTCGGCTAATGCCCAAAGTTTAAAATTCTTTTATCAAGGTGAAGAAGTGCATGATACCGTGCTTTTGGAAGTGGCAGGGTTGAACGCGATTGAAGAATTTACAGTCAATATTTTAAATAACACCGACAATGAGTTGGAGATTACGGTTGCGAAAGAGAATATTATGGAATTGGACGGCTCCATGAATACTTTTTGTTTGGGGGCTTGTTACGATCCTTCGGTAACCATCGCGCCAGTTCCATTGGTCCTCGCGGCTCACACCCAATCCACTTTCGATGATTTCCATCTTATGTATAATTCGGGTAGATTTATGGGCATCTCTCTTGTGAAATATACCTTTACGATAGGGGAAGAAGTCTACTCTTTGGTGATGAAATATTCCTCCTTGGCTCTGGGAATCAGTCAAAATGTGAAAGTGAAACAATTGAATAGTTACCCCAACCCTTGTACTGATCGGGTGAAAATACAATACAATTTGTCAGGGTATGCTCATTCAGCGGATGCTAAAATTGTAATTACTAATTTGCTGGGTAAAAAGATGCAAGAAAAGTCGTTGCAAAACCTTTCAGGAGACGTGATGTTTGATGTGGAGGACTTCCCGGCAGGTATTTATTTCTATTCCATAGAAGTTGCACAACAAGTGCTTGCTACCAAAAAATTAATTGTCAAATAACAAGAACTTTATGGAAGTTACCCGTGTCTTTGATATTCTTCCGCACTATGCCACTCATTTTCAAAGAGATGATGCTCTCTGTGCGAAAGTTAATGGTTCGTGGAAATATTATAGCACCACCGAATACATTAATACGGTAAATAATATCAGTTATGGATTGATGCAGTTGGGGGTGAAAAAGGGAGATAAAATCGCCTCCATCAGTCCGGGGCGACCTGAGTGGAATTTTTTGGATATGGCTATCATGCAGTTGGGAGCCATCCATGTTCCAATCTATCCTACAATCAGTGAGAATGACTATAAGTATATTTTGCATCATGCCGATGTGAAAATGGTGTTTGTCTCGGGGTGGGATATTTTGCGTAAAATTGAAAATATTATTTCCGAAGTCCCCGCTTTAAAGGATAATGTCTATACTTTCCGCAACTTAAGAGGTTATCGTCATTTGAATGAGGTGATAGAGTTGGGAGTCGCCAATCCGTCGCCTCAATATTTGCAGGATATCAAAGAGAGAATCACTCCCGATGATGTGATGACTATTATCTATACCTCCGGAACAACGAGTGCGATGAAAGGAGTGATGCTTACCCATCGCAATATTATTAGCAACTTTAAAGCTATTCTGCCCATTGTGCCAGTCGGCTCTCATTCTAAAGTGTTGAGTTATCTCCCGTTGTGCCATGTGTATGAGCGTATGATGATTTATGCATGGCAATATTTGGGGATTCCAATCTATTATGCGGAGAGTTTGGGTACGATTGCCGATAATTTGAAAGAGGTTCAACCTACAATTTTCACCACGGTACCGCGATTGTTGGAAAAGTTTTATGATAAGATATTGGGTACGGGAAGAAAGTTGAAAGGAATCAAACGCAAACTTTTCTTTTGGGCAAATGATGTGGCCGCTAATTT
>JAEEUY010000259.1 GCA_016290715.1 Bacteroidales bacterium | reverse complement strand
TAATCGTAGTTTGCCGCCATCTATCGGAATTGCATGAACATTGTCATTTATTTTCCCCTCCGGACGAAAGAATCTCTCCAACGCTCCATTATCTAAAATTGCCTGCAACGCTGCTATAATTCTTTGGTAATCTGAATTATATTGGGCATTCGATTCAAATTCTAAAACAAACTTTTCAAATTCAGTCGTCCCATCCTTTTCAAAGCTAATCGAGTAGAGTATAGCTCTTTGAGATTCCGATATAATACCTAGTGTGGTCTTTTTTTTCATTACGCTGCAAAAATATAAAAATATTTGATATATATGTCAAGTTTTGATTTTTAATAAAATTATCCTTTTTCACTATTTTTTTCTTATCAGTCCGGTTTATAAGATTCTCTTGAAAACTCTCACCTTCCCCAGCTGTCCCTGTCCAGACTGCGGAAATTGATGGCCTCACTCAGATGTTCGGCGGTAATGTTGGGGCTGGCGTTGAGGTCGGCGATGGTGCGAGCCACCTTGAGGATGCGGTCGTAGGCGCGGGCGGAGAGCCCGAGTCGGTCCATTGCCTGTTTCATTAGTGTCTTACATCCCTCGTCAATGGCACAATATTGGTGAAACAACTTCGTATTGACTTGTGCGTTACAATGTATGTCGGGGCAGTTTTGATACCGCTCGGCTTGGATGGCACGAGCCCGCACTACACGTTCTCGCACAATAGCGCTCTGCTCGCCATTGGCCTTGGTCAACAAGTCGTCGTTACTCAGGGGCTTGACCTCAACATGCAGATCGATACGGTCAAGTAACGGTCCTGAGATCTTCCCCAAATATTTCTGTACCATGCCGGGAGCGCAGGTACAGGGAATCTTCGGGTTATTGTAATTTCCGCACGGACAGGGATTCATGGCTGCAATCAGCATAAAAGAGGCGGGAAAATCCACCGAATATTTTGAGCGGGAAATCGTTATACAGCGATCTTCCAATGGTTGTCGAAGCACTTCCAAAGTTGATCTATTCATTTCTGTCAACTCGTCGAGAAAGAGCACCCCATTATGAGCGAGAGAGATTTCCCCGGGTTGCGGATGAGAACCGCCTCCGACAAGTGCCACATCAGAAATCGTATGATGTGGTGAACGGAATGGGCGCACACAAATAATAGATGAATAACGGCTCATTTTCCCTGCTACAGAGTGTATTTTCGTGGTTTCCAGCGCTTCTTCCAATGTTAAAGGCGGTAAGATTGATGGTAACCTTTTCGCTAACATTGATTTGCCAGAGCCAGGTGGACCAATCAGAATTGCATTATGCCCACCCGCCGCCGCAATTTCCAAAGCTCGCTTGATGTTCTCTTGTCCTTTCACATCTGAAAAATCAAACTCATAATTGTTTAAACTTTTTTGAAATTCTGCTTGAACATCAACGTGGGTTGGGGGTATCGGGATTCCTTCATTAAAAAAATCTATTACCTGCTTAATATTTTCCGCACCCAAAACATCCAAACCTTGTACTATCGCTGCCTCTCTGGCATTCTGTATCGGCAAAATAATTCCCTTTTTTCCCCTCCGGTGCGCCTCTATCGCCATCGGCAGTACTCCTTTTACTGGTTGCAAAGAACCATCTAATGAAAGTTCGCCCGTAATATAATAATCCTCTATCCATTCCGCACCTTTAATCTGTTCGGAAGCAATCAATATTCCTATGGCTATACTTAAATCAAATGAAGCGCCCTCCTTACGAATATCGGCCGGAGCAAGATTGATAACAATTTTTCGCCCCGGAATTTTATAGTTATAATTCTTTAATGCCGTATCTATCCTGTACTGGCTCTCTTTTATCGCACTATCGGGAAGCCCCACTAAAAAATAATTGACCCCTATATCAACATTTACTTCAATTGTGATCGGTATGGCTGCGACTCCTACAATCGCACAACTATAAGTACGTATGAGCATGATTTAGTAATTTTTCTTAACAAAAATACTATCCTCACCTCCTTTTGTCAAGTCCTTTAAAAAAAAATATTATCTCTCTGAAAATAAAAAACTTCAGCCCTATTTTTACCATAAAATAATCACTATCAATATTTTATATCATAAAATATTGGGCATGATTTGGAAGGATTTTCTCTATCATTTTCTTATTTTCTGCCAAAATCAGCAGGAATTTCCCCCCAACTTTTGGTGTCCCATTTGAAGATGGGGGTATCATACGTATGCGTACGAAGCCACTGCTCGGCACGCTCAAGCAAATCAAAAAGAAGCATATTCTCTTCTGTCGGGACAACAATAGACTTATGTTTTTTATTTCTTACCCAAGCAATAGCCGTAATGCTATCGGAATAGATGGGCATATTTTTCCCTTGTTGTTTCAATAAAGCGAGCGCATGCACCAAAGCAAGAAACTCTCCTATATTGTTGCTGCCTCCTTTAAAAGGTCCCTGATGAAAAATCTCCTTGCCGCTACAAGTATCCACGCCTCTGTATTCCATCACTTTCGTTACCATATTACAGGCGGCATCAACACATATACTATTTTGAATGGGCAGATGTTTTGGATCTATGGATAACTGTTTATCACCTTTTTCCCCTACCTCCTTTAACTGAGAAAAAAACTGCTTATAACCCGCAATGTACTGCTTTTCGGCCTCCAATTTATTTTCAAAGCTCTTATACTTTGCTCCATTAAAGCCCTCAACCTGTGCCTTACAATCGAGCCAATTATCATATATTCCCGGGATTCTTCCCTCCCAAACGACATAAAATTTCTTCTTAACCATTCTTTCGTTCCAGATTCTTCTCGTCATTTAAAAGCTTTACCTGAAGGATTAATATCGTTCAAAAAAAAATGTAATTTTGCGAACTATTTTTCAGCGGTAAAATTATTAAAAATCTATTTTGAATCATGATGCCCTTCCCTATTTTTCAAAAAAAATATTCACTTATTTCTATTGTTTTCTGTATAAGCCTCTTATTTTCTGCTTGTCATCACGAATCCACTCCTCAAAGTGAATTAAAAGTAAAACCCAAAGATGGGGTTTGCTTAACCAAAGAGTTTGAAAATAATATTTGGCGATTCCCGCTTGTGGGAGACGTGCCCGACAAAACCATCGTTTTCAAGGCTTCTGTTCCTGATCCTGATGCTTTATATAAAGTCAGTTTATTAGTGGACTATTTTACTGACATTGCTACCGATAATCTGCATTTATCTATTACCACCATTACTCCTGATGGCCATAGTTCGTGGAACAGCAATATCGCCTTGCTATTTCATGACGACAAAGATGCCAAAGAAATAGGGAATGTTAACGGGAAAAAAATAAATCGTATAACGAAGGAGTTATATAATAGTCGTAAAATGGATGAATCTGGAGAATATACTTTTGAGGTTTATTCTTCTTACACAAAAATGTCCTTATACGGCATTAAATCCATTTCATTAAAAGTAGAAAAACAGAAAGAATGAGACGTTGTTTATCCTTAATATTATTGCTCGGAATTTTCACAAGTTTCTATAGTTGTGGCGGTTACGATCACAAAACGATTCCAACGGTCAAAGTAAACATCACCATATACCCTGATGATATCACCTATGCTAACTTAAACTATATCGGTGGATATGAGTATCTTACGGGCGGCGTAGCGGGTATTATTGTTTACCGTGTAGATATGACTACTTTTATGGCCTATGACCGTGCTTGTCCATACGATTGGGAGGATACCCACGCATGGGTATGTGTGGACGAAAGTGGCATTATGTTGGTAGATGAACATTGTGGTTCCTACTTTAACATATTGGACGGATCCGTTATCAGTGGACCCGCCCAATATTCTTTAAAATTCTACAAAACCACCTACGATGGCAGAAGGTTGCGCATCTATAATTGAGGCAACAATTCATATACTAATTTAACCATTTTGGGTTCAGCTTTTTCAGCTGCATGCAGAACTTCTTCGTGTGAAGCCTGTTCAACGGCATCTATGAGCCCCAAATCAGTAATCACAGACAAAGCAAAAACTTCCATTCCCAAATATCTTGCAGCAATGGTTTCTGGAACTGTGGACATTCCCACGGCATCAGCACCCATAATATGGAACATTCTATATTCTGCCGGGGTTTCAAAACATGGTCCCGTAACACCCATATATATACCCTTTTGTAATGGAATGTTGAATTTTTCGCCCACTTTCATAGCCAATTTAATGATTCTCTTCGAGTAAGCCTCGCTCATATCTGGGAAACGAGGGCCTAACGTATCATCATTGGGCCCCATTAAAGGATTATTAGCCATCATATTAATATGATCTTTAATAATCATAATATCACTTACTTTAAAAGTAGGATTCATCCCGCCTGCAGCATTAGAAAGAATGACCTTTTTTATTCCCATTTGGTGCATAACAAATATAGGAAATGTTAATGTTTTCATTCCATTGCCTTCATAATAATGGAAGCGACCATTCATCACCATAACTGGAACGTTATTTAACGTACCAAACATCAGGGTTCCTTTATGTCCTTGCACGGTAGAAACAGGGAAATTGGGAATATCCTTGTAATTAATTTCGGTATCAACGATGATATCTTTTACCAAACCACCCAAACCAGAGCCTAATACGATGGCAACTTCTGGTTTGATTTTAATTCTTTGTTCCAAGAACAAAGCTGTTTCTTTCATTTTCTCTAACATAATCTTGTATAATTTTATTAAAATTATCTTTTTGATCAAATAAAAATTCCACTTCTATCGGAATCATAAAAATTGGCAACAAAGATACTATTTTTTTTAATTGTATTGCTACAAGTTTACTTGCATCTTTTTCTGTTGTGAATACAATCGTTTGTTCGGGATTTTTTAAGCAATATTTTTGATAAATAATTTCCATATCTCTCTCTGTATAAGCATGGTGGTCAGGAAATCTTATCAACTCCACACGCGAATACTGGGATTTTATTTGCTCTATTAACGGCTGAGGATGAGCTATTCCCGTCAACAATAATACTGTGACATCCTTCTTAATGCCCAGCATTTTGGCTTTATTTGTTAATGGGACAGGGGATAAATAGTGATATTTTGAAAAGAAAATGGGAGTTTGTGTATAATGTCTTATCTTCCGAATAAGTTCTTCTTTATCTTCTGCGACAATAGATTCTGGCGTTTTTGTAATAACAATGCAGCTCGCTTTTTGCGCATTTGAACGAAATTCTCGCAAATTGCCAGCAGGGAAGACATTATCTTCCGTAAAAAGTGTGGAGAACTCCGTTAGCAAAATATTTAATCCAGCAGAAACTTTTAAATGCTGGAAAGCATCATCTAAAACAATAATCCCAGGAGCATGGGGAGTACTTAACAGATGTCTGATTCCTTGCGCTCTATCTTCGCAAACAGCAATTTCCGCCTTTGGAAATTTCAAGAAATACTGCATTGGTTCATCACCAATCAACCGTGCATCTATATTTTCTATTGTCTGAAAAGTGGATACGAAGCCCTTTGTTTTTCTCTTATACCCACGACTCAATATAGCCACTTTATATTTTTCCGACAGAAGACGAACAATATACTCCACATGAGGAGTTTTCCCTGTTCCTCCCATAGCCAAATTCCCCACACATATCGTTGGAACAGATGGTTTTAGAGATTTCTTCCAACCTTTTTCGTACAATCGTCTTCTAAGATAGGAAAAACCGCCCCAAATTAGTCCCAACGGGAAAAGCAATATTTTTCGTAATGTCTTCAAAGCTAATATTGATTAATCCATGTTGCGATCTCGTATGAAGACAACCGCCTCATACATTGAAAATGTTTTCGTGGACATTTCTTGTGTCCGAGTTTAGAACAGGGGCGGCAAGATAACGAAGGAATTTCAAAGATTCGGGCAGGAGGAGCCCCCTCAACGACATAAGGATACATCCCGAATTCCGGAACCGTATTGCCCCACAACGACGCAATGGGCTTATGCAAGGCCGCTGCAATATGCATCAACCCCGTGTCGGAAGTTAATACACAGTCGCTTTGGGCAATAATAGAAGCTGATGTGAATAAAGAATACTTTCCGCACGCATTGAATGCTTTTGAATTTAGCGCTGCCACAATTTCATCCCCCTTCTTCGCATCGTTTTCATCCCCTAATAACACAATGGGCTTAAACAACATATTGCCAATTTCAATAATCATTTCTTTAGGGATACTCTTTGTAAAATGCTGAGCTCCAATAGCCACTGCAATATATCCATCTTCAAAACCGGCAGGTAAATCCTGTATATCAAATTCGGAATCCTCCGGAATAAAGAAATCCAGTCCTTCATGGTCATTTTCAACACCAAATCTTTTAACCGCCTCAAAGTATCGGTCTACAATGTGTACTTGGGGCAATAAATTGACTTTAAATCGAACTAAAATCCATTTTTTCACATTCAACTTTGAAAAAGTCGAATGCTTACATTTTAATGCGCGAACAACTTTTTTAGACCTGAAATTCTTTTGCAAATCAATCGCGAAATCAAAATTCTCTTTTTTCAACTCTCTGATTGTTAGAGATAAATCATCATCAAAAGTATGCACAACATCAACATACGGAATATGTTTCAAAATATCCGCATTGTGCTTTTTGGTCAAATAATGAATTTCCAAATGTGGCCACTTTTTCTTAAGACAACGAACGACAGGAGTCGTTAAGACAATATCACCAATAGAACTAAATCTAATAATTAATATTTTGCGCCACGACGGGGGCTGTAGATCACTCATTTTACCAATCGTTTTCTTCGTGATTTATTAATATTTTACCAAATTTTGTCTTGACAGGATTCGCATAAATATGCAACAAATAATCGAACATTTTTTCTTGAGGGACATCCTCTATCACAGATTTTTCCTGTAAATATTGTACAAAATTATCCTTTTCCGCCTGAGAGTATCGGTCCGAAAACTCATCAGATTTTTCAAGAATATCGTATGCTATATAATTGGTTGCATACAACTTGTAGTTTTGATGGATTTGTGCGTCAATAAGTTCACAGACCTTTAAAATTTTATCATTCTTCCTCCAATCACTCGGAATTTCATCCAACTCTTTTTCCAATGGCTTGCCTATCACAATACTTACTTCTCCTTTATACCCAAACAAACCCGTACAAATGCTATTAAAATCTTCTCCTTGTTTTTTTACATATTTCTCATTCTCAGAAAGCGCTAATTCTCTGGCTTTTAATTGATCACAGGGCTCATATTCGTAAGATATTGTCAACGGGACAATCCGCATTTCCTTCAATAGTTGCACCACATCTTTCCCTTCTTCATCAAAATAGGTGAGCATCTTTATAAGCCCTTGCTGCGTTTTATCTATCCCGTTCTTTGTACGGCCGTTTTTTTGAGCTATCCAGATGGACTCCTTTTCTTCAACCAAACTATAATGAATATATTCTGAAAGCAATTTACTATTCAGCAATCTTTCACGAAGAGTGCCGCCTCTTTTCACCAAAAACATCTTATTTAATCGTGCAATATTTTTCAGAAGTGGTGTTTGAATCAAATTATCACCAATGGCAATTTTAGAAGTGGGCCAGAGATAATTGAAAAAATATAGTTGTAAATAACCCGAGTCTAAAATAATATCTCTATGATTGGCTACATATAAATAAGGTACATTTTTTTCTACATTTTCAATCCCATGGTAAGAAACATGAGAGGTGCTTTTATTAGAAATAAACTCTAGAAGTCTTTTCGGTACTGCGACTTGAAAATCATAATGCGATTCATACGTTTTGCTCTCCTCTTTTAATTCTTCCAAGGTAATTCCCATTTGCAGATAATCCAATGCTTTTTTGAAAGACTCATCAGCGAATACTTCTCGTCTCACAACTATGGCTTCACGCTTGTTAAAAGGGCGGATGGACTCGTATTTATCTACCATTATTTATAACATAAAAATTGGTTGCAAACTTACATAAAAAATTTGGGTTTTGTGCGAACTCTCTTAAAACTATTTAACCCTCTCTTTTTCTAATATTTATATCCTTCTTCTCCTTTAGGCAGTAACAACAAACAAGCGATAGCCTCTCTCTCCCAATTTAATCGTATTTTATAAATTTTTCTCTTCCTATGAAAACATGCTCCGAATAAAGATAAAGAATATATATTCCTGATAATAAATCAGATATATTTATTTCATAATCATTTTCATTGAAGGATTCTGCAAACACCAATTCTCCCAAAACATTAAAGATTTTTATTTCCAAGCGCGGGTACCCATTTTCTCCTTGTCCCTCCATTTGGCTCTCCTTGGGAATAAATTGCACCCTAATTTTATCCGATGACGGATTCGGATAGATGAGTATATCCGCTTCTGAAATTTCTTTTGTTACATTTTTAGGAGTAAAAATCGATTTGGGACGATACACAAAACCATCTGAAAAAATAGAACTGGAAGATAATCCCGCACCATTCATCGCCTTTACTTCAGCGTAATACAAGGTATTTTTTTCCAAAAGATAGGTCCGTAAGGAGGTAGTATCTATCGTCATATTGGGTTTACACCATTCCTCCCCATTGCCCAGCCGTGGATTCCTTAAATAATAATAGTAAAAACTTAT
Source organism: Bacteroidales bacterium (assembly GCA_016290715.1). Lineage (GTDB taxonomy): Bacteria > Bacteroidota > Bacteroidia > Bacteroidales > WCHB1-69 > UBA1756. The sequence continues at coordinate 8,802 of JAEEUY010000259.1, read as the reverse complement.
TCCCGAATTTGGATCTACCGCTTGAGGCCAATGCGCAGCAATCAAATTGGAATTGGTATAATCTATATCGGGGCCCAATCCATCGCTTACTTTTCCGAAGAGCATCGGAGGAGTATAATCAATTTTCATAAGTTTTTCGTTTAACGATGAACATAGTCCATGAATATCTGTAATAATGGTCTTGATTTTGGTTTTAGCGATTCCATCGCGCGCCTGCCATTGTGCCTCATCATTCCAGCCCCCACCCACCGAAACATACACCGATTCATTTCTTGATTTATAAGTTCTTACATTATCAAAACTCGCTCCTGTAGCAGAAGTGATGAAGGCAAATTGCTGACCGTTAGAAATAATGGGGGCGCTATCTCTGCCCTGACCCACCAACACACCATTTCTATAACAGAGAAATAATCCTTGCGAAATATCATGGATAATTCTGTAAAAATATTGCACATTGGGTTGCGTGTAAATATCACTGAACGAACACAATAATGTTATAGTCCCTCGTGATACTTTGCACAAATTTATTCGGTGCTCACTCGGAGAAATCAATAATTGATAGGCTGTAATTCTGCTATTATTGGTGATATTATCAGCATGAAATAGCACTCCAAATCCCCCAGTATTATTTTGATTATTAGGCAAATATGTTGCATAGAAATCATATAGCACAGCCCCTCTATTACTTACATTTAATGGTGTATATAGTACGGCTTCCCCGTTGGCAGACTGGTGTAATTTGTTTTGAATTTTATTCCAATTCCCACTTATGGATGTCCATTTTTCCCAATCCAAATCGTCAAAATTATCTACCAAAAAGCCCTTTTGACTGTTTGCTGTCCACCGTATCCCATCATTTCCCATTATCTGATAAAACCTGTAAGCGATAGGGGCAGATGCTATGTCGCTAAAAGAAACTTCTATATCTTCCGATATCCACTCGTTTTCATTCATTTGGATATGGGAAGAAGGATGTTCTTGTGTTTCGGAAAATATTGCTTGCCATTGTGCTATCCACCCCGATGCTGTAGTTGCACAATCCGATCTGAATTCCACCAGCAGAACATTGCCAGAAGATGTTATTTCGTTAGGTGAATGTGTATTCCATCTCCCTATCAATGGTGAAAAAACCGAACTTCCATCATAAATCCACATAAAATCATAATCCGCTTCCAAGTCAAATTCGCTAAAAGAAAGTTGTATCCTTTCGGCATTCTCAACCTGAATCAAATACAATTTTCGTTCATCGTTACTATAATTACCTTCGGATCCACCCGAATCAGTAAAGGTTCCCGATGCGTTTGATAAAGTAATGACAGGGGTATGATTATTAATCAACTTGTAATAATAATTCCAATCCCAATAAGGCCCCGGATCCGTATGTGATTGCGAGGGATAATGCTGATGGCCTCTGATTTTTGTACATGCATTCGCTCCACCCAAGCTATGTAAGCCAGCATTTAAAACAGTACCATCATCTAAAGTATCCCTATAAAAAACACGATGTGTTGAAATATTGTTTCTTTGACATATATCTCTCGTTAAATTCGCAGAAGACGCATACATTTCTGGGGTAAAATAGCTGGCGATATCCCCATACGCCTCATGTTCTATTCCTATTGTATAACCATTGGCACTTCCCACATGCCAAGCCTTTTCCGACTCTCTAACCATCTGTGTAATTTGTCCGTCGCTGGAACGAATCACATAGTGCGCTGAAACTTGCGAACCATGCCCATTATACGTGCAATTTTGAAACCACGCAATCGAGCCCGCATACGTACCTTGCGTATAATGGATAGCGACCGAAGAAATAGCTACGCCATTTCTCGAAGAATAGTTACAACTTCCAGCCGCCACCCACCGCGCACCCGCATAATCAACCCCACGACAATTCTTTTCTTCCAAACCCCTCTCTTTGCAATGACTTGGATTCGCGCCAAGCGCAAGTGTGTCTTCCATGTACAACTGTACATTCTGTCCTTCTAAAAGTGGCAATCTTTCACCAAATACATCTTTCATAGAAACGGGGGGCAGACTAATATGCATCTTTTCCCTATATTTTTTCTGGTTGATGAACCAGGCGATTTCATACAAATCGCACTCTTGGGCGAACTGGTATTCTGACTGATCGGGTATTTCCGACAATTTCCGCAGAATAGGAACTTGTGCGAGAAAATGGTCCGTATCCACTTGATACTGCCGCTGCAAATATGCGTACGCAGCTGCGTATGCCCATATTGCTTCTCTTGGCGATTGAATGATTTTTTCTATCCTAATGCCTGAGATTTCAGACACGAACTTCAAATTCTCTTTAAAACATCCTTTCCCATCTCTAACTAAACCCATCACACTATAAGCAGCTGGGACACTCTCTATAGAAAGTTCTTTTTCATTCGGTTGCAGGTGTACAAAACGACTATGTGCATACGCCACTGCCTCTAAAATTCCACGTGGGATAGTGGGATATTGCTGATAAGCTTCTTGAAACAAAGATTCCAAGCGCTGATAATTATATATAATTAAGGTATCAATACGGGCTTTTCTTTCATTAAAAGATATTTGTGTCATATCCTGCCCTTGAAGGAGATTAAAAATAGATAGCAGGAGCCAAAGTGAGTAGATCTTTTTCATAATAACAACTTTTGAGATAATGAGTATTTTGAGTTTTTTGACAGACAAAGATACACCCGGAAGAAAGGGATTACAAGTTTTCAATCATATTTTAACTCTTTTTAAGTTCTATTTAAAATATTGATAAATAATATTTTAATATCGCAAAAAGAACAAATAAGATTCTTCTTTTTTCCGTTCCCCAATATAGTGTGAACAATTTGGAAATTTTGCATAAAAAAAATAGGACGACTTCCACCGCCCTATTTTTCTCATATAAGATTTTAAAAATTATCTTACAACACTCAATTTGCTTGTAGAAACTTGATTTCCGTTAGCAACGCGAATTACATACAAACCTTCAGCAAGATTAGCAACGCTAATAACTTGGTTTGCAGAAGCGGAAGCAACGCTTGCTACTTGTTGTCCAGCCAAATTATAGATATCAATTTGAGCGCCCGCTGCATTAGCAATCGTAACTACATTGTTAGCAGGATTTGGATATACGTTTACTGAATAGTTAGCATTTTCCTGCAAGCCATTTGGTTTATCATAAGTTAAACATTTGGAATTATTGGTAAGATCTGGATCATTTCCATTAAATGCTAAATTCATGCAAAGATTAAACGGGTAAGAAAGACCATAGTCAGCCAATTCATCAATACCTACTACAGCAAAAGCTTCTTCCAAACCATCTTCAGCAATATTTCCCCAAATGCCACCAAAACCTGATTTTACATATCTTCCTTGAACACTTTCATATTGGCTATAATCCCAATCCAACCAAAGTTCAGACACATCTTCATCTTCTATTGTCATCGTCAGATGCATTTTAGCCATTTCGGCAGAGTCAGGACCACCGTTGAAGTATGCGAAGCAAACATAAAGAGAATCATATTCGTAATCATCAGTAATTAATTGCTCCGTTATTACATTTTGACCTTCGATAAAAGGATCAAAGAAATACACATACATATCACTAATTGGTTCGTAGGCCTGACCATCATTTACATAACAAGCCAAGTGCCACTCACCTGGAGCAGTAACTTCACACTCATCATCTTGACACCAACGAGGTGCTGCCCAAGAATATGCTTCATCGTCACTATAATATTTTTTCCAGATACTGGTGGTTGACCATACTCCATCCTCGCCTTCAACTTGGAAACAAGGAGCACACGAACCCATACATTCAATAGCAATCCATACTTCTTGATTAGCAGGGATAGTAACAGGCTGTGTTAACTCCACAATTTGATCACCACTAGATGTCATCGTATAAGTTTGCTGCCATGCCACAGTACCACAAACTGAAAGATCATCGGTATAAGTAGCCTCTTCCAACCAACTGCCATCACCACCCGTATATACCAGAACTTTATAATCTCCACTAAAAGTTTCTTCACCAAAAGAAAGCAAAGCATAGAACATTATTTTTTCAATTGAAGCACCTGCCGGCAATTCGTTGGCAACAAAACGATGTGCAAGAATTGTTCCTTCATCCATATTAGACAAAGTATTGCTAACCATATTGCCATACCAGTTAGATTTAGCAACATTTACATTGGGTTGATCCAATTTCACACCTTGGAAATTTGGTTTTTGTGCGAATGCAACCAAAACCATTGCCAAAGCAACAAAAAATGTAAAAACTTTTTTCATAACAATAGATTTTAATTTGTACTAAAATTTTTGCGACAAAAATACTATTTTTTTTTAATTGTCGTTATTTTTTCCGAAAAATATTATCCTAATTTTTATTAAAATTTTTTTATGAAAAAGATACAAATGGTGGATCTTCGCACGCAATATTTGCACATTCAGCAAAAAATTGATCAAGCCATTGCCCAAGTTATTGATTCATCTGCTTTTATAAAGGGACCGATTGTTCAAGAATTTGAGCAAAACTTGGCACACCATTTGCAAGTGAAACACGTTATCTCCACCGGAAACGGCACGGATGCTCTCCAAATGGCCTTCATGGCACTGCATTTGGAACCGGGAGATGAGGTTATTACCACTCCTTTTACGTTTATTGCTACCGCTGAAGTATTGGCACTTTTGAAATTGAAACCCGTATTTGTGGATGTGGAACCCGACACTTTCAATATCAATCCCCGTCTTATTGAGCAAGCCATCACTCCCCGTACCAAAGCCATCGTGCCTGTGCATCTTTTCGGACAATGTGCAGATATGGAACCCATCCTGCAAATAGCCCAAAAACACCATTTGTTTGTGATTGAAGATGCCTGTCAGGCCATTGATGCCGTATATACTTTCTCGGATGGTTCGCAAAAAAAAGCCGGGACAATGGGAACGATAGGGTGCACCTCCTTTTTCCCTTCTAAAAATTTGGGGTGCTATGGCGATGGCGGCGCCATTTTCACCAACGACGATGCGTTGGCAACCCAATTGCGCGGCATTGCCAATCATGGGATGTTCATCCGCTATCATCATGATATGATTGGCGTAAACTCCCGCTTGGATAGCATTCAAGCGGCAATACTCAATGTCAAACTCCCTTATCTGAAGCAATATACTCAAGCGCGGCAAAATGCAGCAACCTATTATAACCAAGCGTTGGAGAATTGCACTTCCCTTCAAACGCCTGCGGTTGCGCCTTATTCCACCCATGTTTTTCACCAATATACACTAAAATTGGAACCTTCTATAGACCGACAGTCGCTTATTGACAAGATGAAAACAGCGGGAATTCCCGTGATGATATACTACCCTATTCCGTTGCATTTACAAAAAGCGTTCGCCTTCTTAAACGGCAACAAAGGGGATTTCCCCGTAGCAGAATCATTATGCGAATCTGTGATTTCACTGCCCATGCATACAGAATTAGATGAAGAACAGATGGAATACATCACTTCCCATCTCAAAAAATCACTTTAAAAGAATATCTTTCACCACATTTTTGCCTAATTGCTGATTGATTTGTTGCATCAACTTTGTCCGTTGTGTCATCAAATCAAATTTGCAAGCGGCGCTGGAAATCTGCACAAACAAGACCCCATTTGTACAAGATATTTTTTTAATGTATGGTTGGAACATGGGAGGGAGCTTCTCTTTAAAAACAGTTATCGCACAACGCTCCAGGTAATCCGACTGCCGGTTGTTGTTATGCAGAAACTGCTGAAAAATTTCAGAAAACGGGGTCGCCTCCATGATTCTATTTCGCGAATTGACTGCTTTCATAACGTTATAATATTCTTTTTTATTTTAAATATGGAAAATGATTTGCGCTTTCAATTCACTCTTGGTATTTCCCTTTATTAGAGTATTTCCCGAACCAATGGCATTCTTCCCATCCCAATAGGTTTGAGAGAACTTCACTTGAAAATTCACAAAGCGATATTGATAGAATAATATCAAATAATAACGGACCCCTCTTCCATAATGATTATTCACTGTAAAAGTATAGAGCAAATCCTGCTCATAAGAGCCGATTTTTTCTTCATAACTATCGGTATTAAAAATGGCGAAACGTAACTTACCGCCACCCCTCCATTTTTCTATGGTCAGATTCAAATCCTGAGTGAATAGAAATCCACAAGCGGGCGCTTGCCTTTCTATCACATTGATTAACAGATTGATTTCTGTTTTCAATTTCAGCCATGAAATGGGATCTTCCTGTAGGGTTAACCGAAAAACATGACGGTCTTTATAAGCAATTGTATTGTAATATGCCGAATTTTTACCATTTTGGTATTTGTGTTTATATTGATATTTAAAGGCCCCTGAAAATTTCCGAGAAGGGGTAAATTGGAATTTGAACGCACAGTCGAAATTGGCTGTGGGTGAATCCGTCCTGAACCGAAGCCATGGGAACCAATAATAATCGGCATATAGACTCAACGAAGTGCGCCGACTGGTTACATAATCTGCCGTGATATACAATCCCCCTTCGCTTTGCGGCGACTTCGATTCGCCCAAAGGAGCCGCTTGCAATGCCCAATATTTTTTATCATAATAACGAAACAAAACAGACACTTTGCTTCTTGGATCCAAATCACAGAATAACCCCTGCAAAATTCCCCATCCCTGATTGCTGCTATAAGCGGCTTCCCCGAACAGAACAACTTTCCGGATAATCCACTTGTGATCTATTCCCACATGGAAGATATGTTTCCCTAAAAAATCATACTTTTTATATAATTCATCCGCAGGGGCGCGCGGATATATAAAATCTGTTTCTGAACAAGTCAATCCCAAAGAAAAGACACGATGGTTAACTTCCAGATGAGCGCCATAAATTCTGTTTCGTAATTGATTTTTTTGTTCGATTTCCGATATGGTTCTGTGATAACCATTTACATTTAAAGAGCCATCAAAGACAAGTGGTTGCCCGGACGCACGAATGATTTTGCCATCAAAAAAGCGATGACCATAAAAAAGGGTTGCGGCATAACGTGGGGTACCGATGACAACGGCGGCACCGCGCAAACAATTGTTTTCATTCATCGGAGCGGCTGCTTGTACTCCTGAAGAGAACTGCCGTACCTGTGTGGTGCCGCCGCCCTTACGCCCCATCAAAGAACTGCCCAATACCAGCCCCTGCCCGAATCCAAGCCTATAATCTCCTATTACACAATTTCTTAACAAACCTATCTTACTAATATTCACAAAAAATGAATAATGGTCAAATCCCTGTTTTTGCGTCCCTTTAAAAAATTGTTCTCCCGGATCTTTTTCCCCCGCCAATGCCATGGAAAAGTGCTCCCCGGATTGAAACGCATATTTAAAAGATAACTTCAAAGGATTCCCCAAATATCCATTTTCCTTTTCTTTATCATAGCCGCCTTGTTTCTCCATAATTTGTCCATACCGAACTAATAACATTTGCCTTGATTGCTGAAAAAAGCGAGCGAATGGTTTCTGCTTCCCCTTTATCGGAACAACTTCTACCCTATCACGTATTCTTTCCACGTCCTCTTTGTCAAAACCCTCCACTGCCGCCAATTCTCCTACGGATACCAATTCACCATATTTTTCAATGTATAATTGTAATTGGTAATACTGATAATCTGTTAATTGTAATAAAACATGAGCAATATCAGGCTCCAAATTATTGAGATTAATTTTCTTTTCCGCATACTGTTGCCACCTTTCCAGCAACTCCTCTTGCGCCACCTCCCCTTCATTCTCATCATCCGTTATTTGATCTATATTGTCCATAAGCATATCCTCAAAGAGCGTATCCACCTGCGACCACCCTCCCCAATACAGACAGCCCAAAAAACAACATAAAAACCACCGTTTTTTCATCACTACCAAATTATCTGACATTTTAAACGCGGAACCAATCCTAACGGATGAGTGTATTGAAAATCGGCTCCAAGCAAAAACCGCTGCCAAGCTATACATCCGGAAATACCACAAACAATACGCGGAAATTGCACTTGCATACCGATAAACAAAACCTTTATTTTATATAATGCCCCCAACCGGACGTACCAATCCCTACGAAGTTCTTTGTCTATGGCCGCGAACAACAATATATTCCTTCCTATATCGTATTGGAAATCAAATCGCAAATGAATTGGAAGAGGTATTTCGCTAACCATACCATATTTTAATCTCGCGGGATTATAAACCACAAAACCGCAACCCATTTTAGAAGATAACTTCATAAAAAGCGAGACATCAAAAGTTAGCGAATGCACCCCCTCCTGCCCTTGTGCATGTTGCCATAGATAATGAAATTGCGTAGCTATCGATACTCTGTTACCAAAAGCACGGGCATAGCCTATCAACAAATTCATCTCTCCAAACAATGAAAAACCGAAATGAGAAAAACGCAAAGAGAAAAGATTTTGCCGGTATATCAACGCACTTGCTGCCTTCGCGGTAGTCATCTCCTTCATCAAATAACTATTTTGTAGCTCGCATCTTACAAATGAACGCGTAGCGAAAACCGCCGCAGACAAATTTGCCTCGGAAAGTTGATACGCATAGTAATCGGAAAGAGGAACAACCAAGTGCTCTTTGAACGAAGAGATCGTATCGGCATACGACTTATCCGCAAAAAATAATGGACAACAAAACCAAAAGAGCCAAATAAGTTTTTTTAGAAGCATCTGAGCGATATTAGAGATGCAAATATACAACCTCACTCACCCGTTGTCAATAGTATTTCCCCTTTTTAAGAATTATTTAGAAAGAAGACAAATAATGGGGAAC
>JAEEUY010000258.1 GCA_016290715.1 Bacteroidales bacterium | reverse complement strand
ATATGATCCAGAAGAGGCATTATAGGCCTTATCAAACATTTGTACCGCCTTCTCGAACTCGCCGTTTTGGTAATATTGTATTCCCAACTGCTCTTCTTGAGAGCGTTGGGCAAACACACTCATTCCCCAAACGAGCAGAGCCAATATCAGTACTATCTTCTGTTTCATAAAAGACAACAAACGCTTAATCAATGATGTCGAAACCCGTATAAGGACGAAGAACTTCAGGTACGACAATGCCTTCCGGAGTTTGGTTATTCTCCAGCAATGCAGCCATTACGCGGGGCAATGCCAATGCGCTTCCGTTCAGCGTATGAGCCAGGCGCATTTTACCGTTTTCGTCTTTAAAACGCAACTTCAAACGATTGGCTTGGAAACTTTCAAAATTGGAAACCGAGCTTACTTCCAACCATTTTTGTTGGGCTTTAGAATACACTTCCAGATCGTAAGTCAGGGCGGAAGTGAAACTGATGTCGCCACCACAAAGGCGCAAAACATGGAAAGGCAAGCCCAGACGTTGCAATAACGACATGGCGTAGGTTTTCATCTCTTCCAAAGTCTGGTATGACCTGTCGGGATGTTCAATTTGCACAATTTCCACTTTGTCAAACTGATGCAGACGGTTCAGTCCGCGCACATCTTTTCCGTAGGAGCCGGCTTCGCGGCGGAAGCAAGCGGAATACGCGCAATTTTTAATAGGGAAATCGCTCTGTTTTAAAATCACATTCCGATAAATATTGGTAACAGGCACCTCGGCGGTAGGAATCAAATAGAAGTTATCTTGCGTGGCATGATACATTTGTCCCTCTTTATCAGGAAGTTGTCCCGTAGCGTATGCCGATGCCTCGTTCACCATATAGGGAGGTTGTATTTCCAAATAGCCTGCTTCGGTGGCCGAATTCAGGAAAAAATTAATCAGCGCCCGCTGCATCTTGGCCCCTTTTCCCTTATAGACGGGGAACCCTGCGCCCGTTAGCTTATTTCCCAATTCAAAATCGATGATATCGTATTTTTTCACTAATTCCCAATGAGGCAGTGCCGGGTAGTTGAAATTGGAGGCATCCCCCTCTTCATAAACAATTTCGTTATCTTCAGCACTTTTCCCTTTGGGCACAGAACTGTGCGGCATATTCGGCATCAATACCATCAACTCGTTGATTTTTCTTTCCATCTCTGCCAAGTCTGCCTGCATCGTTTTTTCCTCTGCTTTGAGCACTGACGTTTGTGCCTTCTTCTGCTCGGCTTCGTCGCGCTTCCCTTCCTTAAAAAGCTTCCCAATCTCTTCCGCCAGCTTTCTTTGCTCCATCAAATTATTATCCAAATTCTTTTTTAATTGGCGCAGTTGGGTGTCTAATGCTAGTACCTTGGCAATTATTTCTGTTGCATCAAAATTTTTAACTTTCAGTCTTTCAATTACTTCGGCTGAGTTTTCACGAATAACTTGAATCTGTAACATATCTAAAATTTTAAGGCGCAAATTTCTATAAAAAATCTCAATTTCCACCCCCCTCCACGAAAAAAATAACGATTTTTATCATCTGCCATTTTCCCCTTGAAAAATAATCCCCATCGTGTACAAAATATTTGTTTATTGGGGTAAGATAAAAGAAGCAAAAGAAAAAGTCAAAGGCATAAGTTTTAGAGGACAGCAATGATTTGCTATCTGATTTACAAATTGATAGACAAAGCCAGCCTGACCTGCCGCAGGATCGTCATCTTCCGCGTCCTCATCTTCCTCATCGGCGGACTGACGAGCTTCGAGAAATAATTTCCCCTTCAAACTATATTTTACGCTTTTTGCGTAATTTAAGAAATTTGTGTAGATAGACAACTGCACATGGTCTGATATGCCGTATGTGCGCTATTTTTCTATTAACTCGTCCAAATTTTTGGGGCACTTCACCTCCAAACGAGGGTAAAATCGGATAAGGTGTATCTGCAGTTTTCCGTTGAATCTGAATATAGCTTAATCCCACTATAATGGTCTTCTCTCAACTCTAATCAAAAAAACATTTTGGGCGCTATTGCACCTCATCCCACAATATTTTTGTCAAATGAAAAAAAATAAATCCCCTCAAATAACGTTTTAATTTGTTAATCTAAACCCCATTCAATGAATAAATATATTACCCTCTTATTGTGCTACTTTCTGCTTATTGGATTGCAGGCACAAGATAATTTGTATTTCGACCTCCAGCAATGTATTGAATATGCCGAAAAAAACAATCTCACTTTGCAAGGTGCCGCGATGGACATTTCCACTTCGGAAATTCAGTTACGGCAAGCAAAAATGCAAATGACCCCGTCTGTTTCAGCTACCATCGGCCAAAATTTCGCATACTCCCACGGCAACAATAGTGGAGCCAGCTTGAGTGGGAATTATGGCGTGAACGCAGGGTTGACCTTATTTAATGGCTTAACCATTCGCAACAGCATCAAACAAAGCAAATTACAACTGACTCAAGCCGAACTGCTTCTTGAGCAATCCAAAAATCAAGTCCGCATCAATCTCATCCGTTCCTACCTTTCCATCTTGATGAACCAAGAGATGCTTACCTACCAACAAACAGTTTTAAAGAGCAGCCGCAGCCAGTTGCAGCAAGGAGAGCAGCAATACAAAGTCGGACAAATTTTAGAGAGCGACTATTTGTTGCTGCAATCGCAGTATTACGCTGATTCTGTAAATATTGAAAACACACGCATTGCGATTGATAACGATTATGTAACCTTGAGAAATATTTTGGCTCTATCGCCCAATCAATCGCTAACGATTGTTACGCCTGATAGCGTCAGACTTGCACAAGCCATGGCGCTCCCTGATTTTGAAGAGGTTATCAAAAAAACGATGGATTATCTCCCAGAACTTAAAATAAAGAACAACAACTTGGAAATTGCTGATTATGACATTAAAATTGCGAAGGGGGGATACTACCCTTCTCTTTCGCTCAGCACAGGCATCGGCACAGGCTACAATGCCTTTTACGGGCAGCAACAAAAAGGGATTTCCAACAATCTTTTGGACAACCTGAATGAAAATCTGGGGCTCAATCTCAGCATCCCCATTTATAAGCAGGGAACGGTTCGTAATAATGTAAATATAAAAAAACTGCAATACGATCAAGCCAAACTTGCTTTAGAACAGATGGAAAAAGATGTGCGTCAGGAAGTGGAAATCCATTATCTGGATGTAAAAAAAGCATACAATGATTATTATCTGACCGAAATGCAGAAAAACGCCTATTATGCCAACTATTTGGCATATAATCAGAAATTTCAGTATGGGACAATTACTGCGGTAGATTTATTGCAACAACAGACAAATTATCTTCACATTTTGAATACTTATATGCAAAACAAGTACAATTTCCTGTTGCAAAAGAAAGTATTGGATGTATATACTGGTGAAAAAATAGAGTTATAAACAAGATAAATTATTGAAAATCAAATGGAAACCAAGAAAAAGAAAAGAATTATCGTTTGGAGTATTGTGGCAGCAGTAGTCGTTGTGTTGGCTATTTTCCTCTTGTTTAAAAAGAAAACACACGAAGCAGTGATGTTGGAAACTACGGTTGCACAAATGGACAGCATTGAAGTAACCATTACCGCTACTGGTGAAATCCAGCCAGTGTATAAGGTTGAAGTGGGTACGCAGGTTTCGGGAATTGTACAAAAATTATATGTGGATTACAATTCCAAGGTAACCAAAGGACAGTTGTTGGCCGAATTAGACCGTTCCACCTTACAAGAACAGGTTAATCAAGCCAATGCCAACCTGTCGAATGCCCAAAGCGGCCTAACCTTGGCCAAACAGAACTACGAACGTATCAAGGCGTTGTACGACAACAAGGCAGCTACGCAAGAATCGTTTGAGCAGGCCACCAACACCTACGTACAAGCGCAAAACCAAGTTGCCACAGCCAAGTCGGACTTGCAGCGCGCACAAGTCAACCTTTCCTACGCCCGGATATACTCCCCTATCGACGGCATTGTTTTAGCAAAATCCGTAGAAGAAGGCCAAACTGTTGCCTCATCTTTCAGCACACCTACCCTGTTTACCATTGCCAACAACTTGAAACAGATGCAGGTAGAAGCCGATGTGGATGAAGCTGACATCGGACAAGTAAAAGTGGGGCAATCAGTCACATTTACCGTTGATGCTTTCCCTGATGACATTTTTACAGGGACCGTAAAACAGATCCGCTTGGAGCCTACCGTCACTTCCAATGTGGTTACCTATACTGTCATCATTGATGCGCCTAACGAAGAAGAGAAACTTTTCCCCGGAATGACCGCTAGCGTAAGCATCATCACTGAAAAAGAGTCTGGCATCGCCATTCCAATGGAAGCACTTTTCT
>JAEEUY010000257.1 GCA_016290715.1 Bacteroidales bacterium | reverse complement strand
TCCCAAGCGGTATTCTGACTATCGCCGTCGGTATTGGTGATGAGGGCGAAACTTCCGCCCGTGGGGAGAATAACTCCTGCGAAGAAATTGCCGCTAACAGCAATGCCTCTATCAAAGTAACAAGTGTATCGACGATTGTACGAAGCATATTCTGAACCGCCGTTGTTGTCAATATAAGAGCGGGATGAAACCTCGCTTAAAGAAACAGTTTTGCTTCCTAACAAGTTGCCGGGGGTTCCATTATTGTTAGCCCATACGCAAAATTGGATGCTCCCATTTCCACTAATGTCTCCTACGCCGACGGTGAGGTTGGCAACATATTCGGTGTTGCTGTTTTTCGAGAAATAATTGGCTTTGGCTAAATCTCCGTAGCCGTTGTTCCCCGAAACATATCCAGAAGTATTACAACGATATAGTGTAAGGGTGCCGCCAGAGGTTTGGTTGATTTTGTAGCAATTTCCATTGCCGCCGTTACCTCCGCCTCCTGGATTGTCAGGATTGTCAGGATTATCAGGATTGTCAGGATTATCAGGATTATCAGGATTATCAGGATTGTCAGGGTTATCTGGATTATTGGGATCATACATCGGACAGGAGGTATTGCCTGTGTTGTTCGGGTCGAGCCATGGTTTTAATTGTTTGTCGCTGCTCGTGCCATTTTGGTCCCAGTGATAATACAATTTGCCATAATAATCGTCATGAGGGTAGCTGCAATTGGCTGCGCCTCCGGTTAGTGTCCCGATAATGTACCCATTCTGGTCAAAAAGAGCAGAACCGGAAGAGCCGCCCTCTGTAACACCGCGATTAGTAGTTGTCTGCGCCCAATCTGCAATTTCCCAATGTGCATTGGAAGCACAGTTTCCATAAGGGTAAGTGGTTGTGGACAAAGTATTTGTATAGGCAGATATTTTTTTAGCATCACCAGAGGGGTGATGAATGCCCACGCCACTTGTAGGCGCTGTATTATCCCGTCTCCAACCGCAATAGATGGGATTCCAACTGTTATTCGGTGCTTGATTAAGTTGCAGAAGCAGAAAATCCGACCCTCCAGTCATATTGCCGAGCGCTTTTACGCTGCATCCTGTAACCGTATGGTTGGAGGCTACCAAATTGCTATTGCTGCAACCGCTATACTCATAATTAAAATAAAATTTCCATTGATTGAAATCGGAAGAAGAGGAACTTTCTCCGCAATGATGCGCAGTAAGGAAGTAAGGGGTCCCGTCATTGGCTAAATTGTTGATGAGCGTGCCAGAGCACCACCCCGCTTGATAACCAGCTACTACATAGATACGAGCGACACCACGTTTCTGAAGTTGCCAGTTGTCGCCTTCGGGACAATTAACGTTTACTTCACAAGACTCGCAATCCCCTAAGTCTTTTATCATCTGCAAGTCTTCCACTCCGCGGAAAATGTAGGCCACTTTGGAAATAACAAAGTCGGGTGTTGCAACCTCTTCATTTAAAATGGCTTTCTTTTCTCCTTTGGAAAACATGGATGGCGCAACGTATTCTACAATAACACTTTCTCCTAAAATCAATCCTATGGAGTATTCTTTGTCACCGTTGCTGTCTTTTTCATTGTATCCTCCCAAAAGCTGGGTGCGGTCTTCATCATAAACATATAGTCTGGAACCGCGTGGGAGGTTGAAACGATCGAAATGCAAGGCTAAGGCTTTGGCATGTTTGCCTACGATTTTAACCCGCCAAACATGATCTCCGTTTTCCAAAGTCTCCCATTGTCCTTCAGTATCTGTTGTAATGTGGGTTTCCATCAATCGGGCAATCACATACAATTCCCCTTTATTAGAGTTGGCTTTCGCTTGAGAAATATAATCTTCACTTGGACGCGCAATATTCACCGCAGCAATATCTGAAAAAATCAAACTGCTGTGATAAGTCGGGGGATAGGTATTCTCCAAACTTTGGGCGGATGAAGAAACAATATTGAAAGAAATGATAACAAAGCATAAACAAATGCCGATGAATAAATGTTTTAATTGCAGTCGTTTCATTTTAAAATATTTATGTGGCAAAATATACCACAATTTATGAGGCGCAAAAATAATATTTTTTTTGATGTGCAAAGATTTACAAAGGGAAATAATCCGTAAATTTTCGTAATTTTGCAACCAAAATTTATAAAATGGCAAAAAGAAAAGTAGCAACTAAAAAAACGGAACTGTTCTCTGGTGATATTTCTGATTTGATAGTGCAGGCATTATTAGAGAAAAAGGGGGAGGATATCACTATGATTGATTTGAAAAAAATCAATCATGTCTATTTTGATAAATTTATCATTTGTACAGGAACATCCAAAACCCATGTGGATACTTTGAGCGATTATGTACAAGAGGTAACAAAACGCGAAGCGGGGGTAAAACCGGCATTTGTAGAGGGAATACAAAATGGGGAATGGGTTTTGTTGGATTATTTTGACACCATTGTCCATATTTTTCAACCGGAGATTCGCAATTTCTATCAATTGGAAAATTTGTGGAGTGATGCGGATATTAAACACTTATAATTAAAAGAAATGGCTAATCCTAAAAATAAACCAGTCAATAATTTTCCGGATAATAAGAAAATGAAATTCAATATTACTTGGATTTATCTTATTATAGCTATTGTTTTGCTTGCGGTGTGGTGGTGGAATCCCCGTTCGGCAAATCCTACAGAAATTGATAATGTTCAGTTTAACAATATGGTTGTTAAACAAGATATTAAGGAGGTGATGTATGTGCAGAAAAATGAGCGGGTGGAGATCTTTCTTAAAGAAAAAAGTGTAGAGACAAAAGAGGAATATAAAGAACAGAAAAACAATCTTCAAGGGCCACAATATTATATGCCTGTTACTGATTTTCAGGTATTTAATGCAAATTTGAATCAGGTTATTGAGGAAGAAGTTGATTATCAGATGGCTGCCGACACTACTATTCTGCCTATGCAACGCAAGGCATTGAAGGAAAAATACATCTTCCCTATCAAACAAGACAATTCTAAATCTTGGGGCGGTGAGTTGATGTTATGGATTTTGCCGCTTGTTTTGATTTTCCTTTTTTATTACATTATGTTCCGTCCGATGATGAAGGGTGGAGGCGGCGCAGGCGGTGTGTTCAATATCGGGAAATCCAAGGCGCAACTCTTTGATGAGAAAACAGCCACGAACATATCTTTTAAGGATGTGGCAGGATTGGAAGGGGCAAAGTATGAAGTGGAAGAGATTGTTGATTTTTTGAAGAATCCTAAGAAATACACCGAATTGGGCGGAAAAATTCCAAGAGGAGCATTGTTGGTGGGTCCTCCGGGGACGGGGAAAACATTGTTGGCACGCGCCGTCGCTGGGGAAGCCAAAGTGCCTTTCTTCTCTCTCTCCGGTTCCGACTTCGTTGAAATGTTTGTCGGTGTGGGCGCTTCCCGTGTCCGTGATCTGTTTAAAACCGCGAAAGAAAAAGCACCCTGCATCATTTTTATTGATGAAATTGATGCTATCGGGCGTGCGCGGGGACGCAATGTGATGAGTGGTGCGAATGATGAACGAGAAAATACACTTAATCAGCTTCTTACAGAAATGGATGGGTTTTCACCCAATGCCGGTGTGATTATTCTTGCGGCCACAAATAGAGCCGATATTTTAGATAGAGCCCTCCTTCGAGCAGGGCGCTTCGATCGGCAAATTCATGTTGAATTGCCCAATCTGAATGAAAGAAAAGGTATTTTTGAAGTTCATGTTCGTAGTCTGAAATTGGGGAAAGATGTGGATCTTGATTTCTTTGCCAAACAAACTCCCGGTTTCTCTGGAGCAGATATCGCGAATGTATGCAATGAAGCAGCATTGATCGCTGCTCGAAATGCTAAGAAAGAGATTGGCAAGGAGGATTTCCTCGCGGCCATTGACCGAATTGTCGGCGGCTTGGAAAAACGCGGCAGCATCATCAGCCCTCAAGAAAAACGGGTGATTGCCTTCCACGAGTCAGGGCACGCTACCGTCAGTTGGATGCTGGAATACGCCGCCCCGTTAGTTAAAGTTACCATTGTCCCCCGCGGCAAGGCACTCGGCGCCGCATGGTACCTTCCGGAAGAACGTCAGCTAACAACTTACGAGCAAATGTTCGATGAATTGACTGCTACCCTTGGCGGACGTGCAGCTGAAGATGTGGTCTTTGGCAAAATCTCCACAGGAGCGCTTAACGACCTCGAACGCGTTACCAAACAAGCCTATGCAATGGTGGTCTATTATGGGTTGAACAAAAAAATAGGCAATGTTAGCTATTACGATTCTACTGGACAAAGTGATTATAGTTTCACCAAACCTTATAGCGAAAAAACAGCCCAAGATATTGACGAACAAGTGCATCAAATCGTTGAGTCCGCTTACGCTCGTGCAAAAGATATACTCATTCAAAACAAG
>JAEEUY010000256.1 GCA_016290715.1 Bacteroidales bacterium | reverse complement strand
TTCTCCGCCCTATCGTTTTCACCCTCGCAGGTCATGTTAGAGATGCCTCCACCTTGCAATACATCGATGGCGCAGAAGTGGAAATTGTCGGCTCCGACGGCACTTCCTACAAAACAACTACCGATGTGAAAGGTTATTATAAATTCGACAAAACGAAAATCTTGGGAAATACAACCTATAGCATGGTGGTTACCAAACCCAAATACTTACGGGAAAACAATACGGCAAGCCAAACAACTGTTGGTCTGACTGAAAATACCGATTTGAAACAGGATTTCAAATTAATTCCTATCCCAAAAGACCCTATTGTGCTGCCTGAAATTCTTTACGATTTGGATAAAGCAGATCTCAAACCACAATACCAAGACTCCTTGCAATATGTTTATGATATCATGACACAAAACCCGACATTGGTTGTTGAATTGCGTTCCCACACCGACAGTCGTGCAGATGATAAATATAATGAAGATCTTTCCCAACGCCGTGCCCAAGCTTGTGTTGATTATCTGGTCAATGAAAGAGGTATTGCAGCCGGAAGATTGGTACCTAAAGGATATGGTGAATATCGTCCAAGAAAATTGGATAAGAATATGACCATTACCTATCAAGGAAAAGCTTACAGCTTTGCTGCCGGTACGGAATTAACAGAGGCTTATATCAACAGTCTCAAGACCAAAGGCGAAAAGGAAGCGGCTCACCAGTTGAATCGTAGAACAGAGATGTATATCTTGCGTGATGACTACGTTCCCACAAGCGACACCATTCCTGCTGTAACAACGGATGCAAGCAAAATCAACATTTACAAACAAAAGACGATGCCTGTTACTATTGAAAGAGGTATCATCAAAGGTACTTGTTACGTAACCAGCAAGACTTTCAATTTTGAGATTGTTCCAGGAAATGACATTTACATGAATTATACCGAGGCTACCAAATTCTTGTTGGATCATATTGTTTCTATTAACGATTTTGATACGAAAGAAGCGGCTATCAATGAGGAAGATGGTTCAATTGTAGAAAATTCTGTCCTTACTGTCAAAGATCTGCAATTAGGCGAAGACCTGATTCCAAGTGCAAAAGTAATTGTCAGAAAAGGGTTGTCTTCTACCTTCATGATAGGTGAAGATTTCATCAAGAAGAACTTTGGTAATTATAGCGTTGACAAAGCCAATAAAGTCATTATCTTTGAAAAATAATATTCGAATACTGTTTATATTGCTGTTGGCACCCACTATAGCTTTGGCTACGGTGGGTGTTCACTTAGCGCCCGACACGTATTATACAGCAAAGGCACCATCGCGGGTATTTTCTTCGCCTGACAGCCTGATGCCCATACGGGTGGGCGCAGAGCGTACTGAGTTATACTTCCCGCTCATGGAGGGGAAAAGAGTAGCTGTTTGTGGGAATCACACTTCCATAGTTCAGCAGACACATTTGGTTGACACCCTTCTATCAGCCGGGTTCCGCGTAACTAAAATTTTCTGTCCCGAACACGGGTTCCGCGGAGAAGCGGAAGCGGGGGCAAAGATACAATCGTCCGTTGATTCCCGAACCGGGATTCCTATCATCTCATTATACGGAAGCAACAAGAAGCCCACAGCAGAACAGATGCGTAATCTTGATCTGGTCATTTTTGATATACAAGATGTGGGCTGTCGGTTTTACACCTATATTTCGACGCTGCACTACGTAATGGAAGCGGCAGCGGAAAATCATGTGGATGTGATTATTTTGGACCGACCCAACCCCAACGGATACTTTGTGGATGGTCCTGTGCTTGACACCAATTACCGATCGTTTGTAGGAATGCACCGTGTGCCGATTGTACACGGGATGACCATCGGCGAGTACGGAAACATGGTCAATGAAGAAGGCTGGCTGAAAAACCATATACATTGTGCATTAACGGTCATTCCGATGCAAAACTACACCCATACACGCCGTTACTCCTTGCCTATAGCGCCCTCACCTAATTTGCAAAGCGATGAGGCCATTTACTTATATCCATCCCTCTGTTTATTTGAAGGAACCGATATTAGTATCGGACGTGGCACTCCCACCCCATTTCAAGTATTCGGACATCCGCTTTTGCAAACCGGCAACTATTATTTCACACCCAACCCCATTAAAGGTGTGTCTGAAAATCCCCCTCAAAAAGGGAAGACCTGCAGGGGGTTCGATTTGACCGACATTGCCAAAGAGATGAAAGATTCTGCAAACTCCTTTAATTTGAATTTTTTACTCACTGCTTATAAAAATTTCCCGAATCCGGAATCATTCTTTACCAACAGTAATTTTTTTGACAAATTAGCAGGCAATGCGACCTTAAGAGAGCAGATCACAAGTGGGAAAGGGGAATTAGAAATACGAAGAAGTTGGCAACCTGCACTTCGTCAGTTTAAAAAATTGAGGAAAAAATATTTATTATATCCTGATTTTGAATAATGATGGACCAGTTATTACATTGGGACGAATTCTTTTTTCTGTTTTTCAACGGGCTGCATACAAGTTTTTTAGATAAATTCTTCTATTTTATCACCCTGATTCCCGTTTGGATTCCCCTTTATCTTTCCATTATTCTGTTAATTATCCATCAATACAAAAAAAAGTCATGGCTCATCATCTGTACCTTTATTTTCACCATTCTCTGTACAGACCAAACATGTAACTTAGTAAAACATAGCGTCAAACGGCCACGACCGAGCCATACGGAAGCATTGGCAACCCAAATCCATTTACACCAATATCCTGATGGCACTTATTACTACGGCGGAGCATACGGATTTCCGTCGGCACACGCTGCCAACGCAATGGCTTTTGCCGTATTAGTCATATTTTTTCTCACAAAAAGAAAAAAAATATTATCCGTTGTATTCATCATTTGGGCATTGCTATTGGCATATAGTCGAATCTATTTAGGGGTACACTATCCTTTAGACATTGTAACTGGCTTAATATTAGGATGTTGTTGGGGACTTTTTTGGCTATATCTATATCAGCGATTATTTCTAAAAATATTTTTCAAAGAGACGCCTACTATTTGAAAAAATATGTAATTTTGCAGTCCTAAAAACGGGGTGTGGCGCAGTTGGCTAGCGTACTTGCATGGGGTGCAAGGGGTCGGAAGTTCGAGTCTTCTCACCCCGACGTTTGAAAAAAAAAGTGACCAATCAATGATCACTTTTTTTTATTGCTATCCGCTAAAAGTTTTGTATTTCAAGTAATTTGCTATTATTAAGATATTTACATATAAATTGTAAAATAAAGTTTACTATTGCTATCCGCTAAAAATCTTGTACACATAATTAATACACTGATATTAAGGTATTTACGAATAAATTATAAAATATAGACTTGGTATAGGTGGCTGAACTTGTCGAAACCACTTTCATCAAGGCCATAGGCGGCGGTATGGGATTCCGTCCCGAAGGGACAAACTCTCAGTAACCCCGCTCAAACGAAGTGCAGAGTGGGGACTGAATACGTCTCTCCGACCAAGCGTCTCGGAGAGATGCGACATAAGTGCTGGCTGATAATGGGTAGCGTGCATCCCGCACGCACGCGCGATACGCAGCCCCGTACCCCAGACTGCGGCCTGACAGCCTTGTCTGAGGTTACTAAAATCTTGTGCCTCTGGCACGATGCCTGATGTACATTTTTTTTAACGTTTTTTTCATCAAGACCATAATTTTAGCGGCCAGCAATGTCTTTTTTATTTTTAGGAAAGACGAATTTCTACAACCACTTGACTAAGTTAAGTTCCGTATCATGCGCCAGCAATGGTGAATTGGGCAACATACGGATGGCACATCCCCAGACACCGGCCACCTGCGCATCAAATTTGCATACAAAACGGCTGATGCCTTCTTTCGTTCCCTCATAATGCAACTCATATTTGCTGAATAACTGTTGGTTCTCTCCCTCACGATGCGTAAACAGGATTTCAACTTTCACATCCTCCGGCTCAATGCTACCCATACGAACATCCACGGCAATATCACGATTCTCCCCAAGATAGAAAGTGCTATCAGGATCATTCGGCAAATTATTGTTTACCAGTTCAATATTTCCCCACCCCATCAGCATCTTGTTTTTCCACTGGATCAATTGTATTAATTTTTCACCATTATTCTTGGTAAGCAGCACGGTTTGCTTCTCTAATTTGTGATAATACTTTTCATAATAGTCATCCAATTGGCGTTTCATCGTAAAATGAGGAGAAATCTTCATAAAATTCTTCTTCATCATTTCAACCCAACGCAAAGGGATGCCCAATTTACGTTCATAGAAAGCAGGCATGATTTGTTCTTCGAATATAAAGAACAGATTGGCTGCATCTAATTCATCTTGTCGTTGGTTATCGGTATAAGTAATTTCTTCATCGACAGCCCAACCTGCCCCGGGCACATACCCTTCTGCCCACCAGCCGTCCAAAACGCTAAAGTTCAAAACGCCATTCATCACAGCTTTTTCTCCGCTGGTTCCGGAAGCCTCCAAAGGACGGGTCGGTGTATTCAGCCAAACATCACAACCTGAAACCAATTTTTTCGCCAATATCATATCATAATTCTCCACAAAAATAATCTTGCCCATAAATTCCGGTTTCCGCGACACTTCAATGATCCGTTTTATCAAATCTTGGCCGGCCTTATCGTGAGGATGCGCTTTCCCTGCAAAAATAAATTGTATGGGGCACTGCGGATTATTCACCAAATGATTCAGCTTTTCTTCGTTCATAAACAACAAATGAGCACGCTTATAGGTTGCAAAACGGCGGGCGAAACCGACGGTCAGCACATCATCACGAATTGCCTTAACCGTATTGACGATCAAGGCAGGCGAATCGTTACGTTGACGCATTTGTACTTCCACCAGCTCTTTAACGGTATCTATCAGCTCTTTTCGGAGTTCATTTTTGATATCCCAAATCTTTTTATCAAAAACGCCGCCTATTTTTTCCCAAATCTTAGGGTTGGAAATATCTTTCTTATAATGTTCCCCGAAAGTTTCCTGATGGAAAATCTGCCATTTCTTATGTGCCCACGTAGGATAATGCACTCCGTTGGTAACGTAGCCGATGGGCAGTTCCGATGGGAAACGGCCTTCGTATAAATAGGCAAACATTTCACGGGAAACACGGCCATGGATGCGGCTCACGCCATTTACTTCCTGACAGAAACGGCACGCCAGAATGCTCATGGAAAACTTATCGTTGGTGCAATCGGCATTCTTCCTTCCCAAACCCATAAATTGTTGCCAAGAGATATTATATTTTTCCGGATAACTGGCAAAATAAGTTCGCATCAGATCCTCGCTGAAAGCGTCGTGTCCTGCTGGCACGGGCGTGTGCGTCGTGAAGAGCGACGAAGCACGCACCAATTCCATAGCAGTAGCAAAGGAGTAATGATACTTCTGCATAATATGATGCATCCGCTCCAACGACAAAAATGCAGCATGACCTTCGTTAAGATGGTAGATTTCCGGATTTTCATTTAACAGATTGAGCATTCTCACGCCGCCAATGCCTAAAAGCAGTTCTTGCTTCAAACGGTTTTCCCAATCCCCGCCATACAGACTATGGGTAACCTGACGGTCTTCCACCAGATTGCGGTCCATATCTGTATCCAAGAGATACAACTTTATACGGCCCACATCCACTCGCCAGATACGGGCATACAACGTACGACCGGGCAAGGCGATAGAGATAGTGCGCCACTCCCCTGCCTTATCGCGTACAGGTTGAATTGGCAATTTGGAAAAGCTTTGCAAGGGATACTGGTTGATCTGTTCCCCTGCTGGAGAGATCTGTTGACGGAAATAGCCACAACGGTACAACAATCCGACAGCAACCATATTCACATTACAATCACTCGCCTCCTTCAAATAATCTCCCGCCAACATTCCCAAACCACCAGAAAATATTTTCAATTCATTGCTAATGCCGAACTCCATACTGAAATACGCTACTTTTTTCTCTTTTCGCTGTATCGGTTCGCTCATATAACTCTGAAAATCAGTATAAACACGATTCAGTTTATCAACAAACTTCTTATTTTTGCTATATGATTCAATCGTTGTTCTCGGCAGCATTTGCAATACATGCACCGGATTTTCATCCAACTCACTCCACCGTTCTTTGCCAGCAATTTCAATAAACAACTCACGCGCTTCGTAATTCCAACTCCACCACAAATTATTGGCCAACACCTCCAACTTTTGCAGAGCCCCTTCCAAATTCGACTTGATGGTAATGCGCTTCCAATTGGGTTGGGAAGATTCCACATGTGTGGAAATCATATTGATATGAGAAGTCTTATTTTTAAACAAATCATACCTTGCATCAATTTTACTCAAGGCACACGCATATAGCTTCTTATAATTGTCGAACAGATTTTTCCATAACGCATGGGAGGCAATCTCTTTTGCCTGCACAGAAAATTGCGCATACTCTTCCGCATTTGCCTTCAAATATACTTGAACAGCCTCCACAATTTGCTGGCAGGTATCCGCATCATTATCATCGGTACGATGAACCACCACTGTGCCTTTTTGATTTTTGAAACTGTTATTCACCCATTGTCCATACCCTGCGAGAGAGGTTGTAATGGTTGGAATGCCAAAAGCTACACTTTCCAGAGGAGTATAACCCCATGGTTCATAATAGGATGGGAAAATGGTAAGATCAAAACCTATCAACAAATCATAATAATTCATATTGAAAATACCATCATGCCCATTCAAATAGACAGGAACGAAAATCACTTTCACGTTAGAGTCTGGGGCATTATCCAAATTGAGCCGATTCAACTCCTTCACAATCGGATCGTTATATGGATCGTGTAACGGATGGGTTGCATAATCACGAGTAACCGCCTGATTATTATCGGTATAGATTACATGATTTTCCAACTTTTGTATCAAATCTTCCCTTCTGCCGCTCACACCCGCGGGTACCGTAATATAAGCCACAACTTGGCGATCTGGATTTTGCTTTTTTAATTCTGCCAAAGAATGAATATACAGATCGATACCTTTATTTCTAAATTCGTATCTGCCGCTTGTCAACACGAAAAAAGCATCTTCGGCGATGGGTTGCTGCAACAAGGCAGAGGCCACTTCCCTCAATTTCGTACGGGATAATACACGTTTTTGGTCGTAGGTTGCCCCTTGAGGCACAAAATTATTTTCAAATCCGTTGATGGTTACCTTATCCACTGGTTTGGGGAAGAAAGCACTGCACTCTTTGCTTGTAATTTCACTTACCGCAGAGTAGGCATCCGCTTGTTCAGCAGAAAGTTTCTCCAATGAATATTTTGATTGCACTCCAAAACGGTTGGCCACTTCTTGAGGCTGATATTGTGAAATATCGTTATACAATGGAAGCCCATTTCCCGCAATGCAGCGACCAAGCACGGTAGCATGTGTCGTAAATACAGTGGCAATCTGCGGTGTTTTCTCTTTCAAATACAATATGCCGCTTCCCGTCATCCACTCATGAAATTGGGCCACAATCTTGTCCATGGAGGTGCAATGGTAGCCATAGAAACTCTCTATCACTTTGCCTGCAGCGTAGCCGAATAACAACGGTTCAATATAATCCCATTGTCCGCTAATTGAATCCAGATGATACGAGAGCCAGAAATGGGTTAATATGTCATTTTTTTTCTCAAAGAAAGAGGTGAAATCCACCAATACCACAATGGGCTGCCCCTCAATATTCCATCGTCCGATACGCAAACGCAAACCCTCCTTCATGGCAGTTTCGCGCCAATTCTTATACAATGATGTATCTTCTATAAAATCACTATTGGCAGCCTCATCGCGTGGAATATCGGGTCCAATACAGATATAATTATTTTTAAACTCATTCACAATTGTTAAAGCCTTAGTGGACAATACTGTATAAATTCCACCCACTTTATTGCAAATTTCCCAACTCGTTTCAAAAAGGTAGTCGATTTTTTTCATTTCAAGTAATTATTCGTAAATATCATAACAATCTGGTATAAAGGCAGAACAATCCCCTCGGTGCAAATACAAATCACGTACAACCGAGGAAGAGATGTGCGAATATGCCAGCTCTGTTGTCAAAAAGACGGTTTCTATTTCTGGAGCCAACTGTTTATTGGCATGAGCAATATCGTTTTCATATTGGAAATCAATCATATTTCTAATTCCGCGAAGAATGTAACGAGCCTTCAGCTGGCGACACAAATCAATAGTGAGCCCGTCATAATCCATAACTTTTATCTTATCATTCCCTTTAAAGCAATTGTTAATCCATGTTTTACGTTTTTCCAAAGGGAAGAGTGATTTTTTGTTGGCATTCACTCCAATAGCGATATAAATCTTGTCAAACAAAGGCATTGCGGCTTGGATAACAGCCACATGCCCTTTGGTAATGGGATCGAAAGATCCGGGGAATATGG
>JAEEUY010000255.1 GCA_016290715.1 Bacteroidales bacterium | reverse complement strand
GGGTCTATCCTCTGGTTTAGAATAGTTATAGAATGTAGGTAATGAGGACATTTTAGTTTTAGCAAAACGAGGTTAATTATGGCAAAGAATAAATTGACAGACGAAGAAAAGAAAGAAGCCGAAAATTATTTTAACAGTTTTAAATATCAGTCCTATTCAAAAGAAAACGAAGAGAAAGTCATAGAAAACGAAGAGCAAATAATGGCCAAAATAAAAGACTCCGCTCTTTCAAAATTCATGAAGCAAGTAAAAACTTTTTTCAGAATGATTAAGGCCTACTCCAAAAACGAATACAAGGAAATCCCTGTTTCGACAATTGTATCAATCATCATGACCTTACTTTACGTTTTCTCTCCTATAGATCTGATTCCAGATTTCCTCCCAGTCGTAGGATTATTAGATGACGCGGCCGTCCTTGGAACCTGCGTAGCATCCTTTGGCACCGCCATAAAAAGATTCGAAGAATGGGAAGCCGCCAAGAGCAAGGAATCCTAAACGTGAGTTCAACCAAATCCGGCTATTGGAAAGGAGTCGCCTCCCGCCTTGCTACCTTGGGAAAAGCAGCCCTTAATTTGGCCGCCCCAGTTGCAATTGAGGTTGGAGTAGGGGCCCTCGTTTCCAAAGCCTGCGACAAAATTGAATTAAAATTGAAAGAACTGTACAAAAAAACCGCCATCAATTCCGGAATCACTTTCCTGATAAATCTTGTTGGGATTTTGATTCTGGCGCTGAGGCCTTTTGGAGAAAGCGCGTCCGCTATTGTAGCCGTAGTATTTTTTGCAGCAGCCGCCGTGTTCTTCTGGGTTCGTGTTATTTTGTGGTGCAGGTCATATGGCACACAAACCGTTGGCGTAACAAAAAGCGTGTTGCGGGAGAAAAGCCTTCACACCGGAATTGAAAAGTACGTCCTATCCAGCTTCCCGTTCATTGCGCTTACATACGCCGGGATCGATGTTGGAGCAGCATACGTGCCCGCGTTGAAAACCGTGCCACGCATTCCGCAGCTGATTGATTTCTTTGTAGGATACTTCTGGAAGAGGGTAGTGCTGTTCGCAGGAATTGTCACCACTTATACAGTCATCGTTTTCTGGGTTGTCAGGCCGGTGTTGATGAAGATGTTTTGGTAAGGAGGATAAGATTATGACAAACAACGTTGTACCACCAAGAAAGGGAGAACCTGTCCCATTAATTTGCTTAAAATGCCATCACCACTTCGTTGGCCCAAATCCAAGCGGCCCCTCTTTTCTTGACGATCTTTTCAAAAAAATAAAAATCGCCAAATGCCCCAAATGCGGCAGCCGCAGAGTCACGAGGAATCCTTGGATAAATTATTAGGTGAGGAGCACAGGTGCCAACTCGCCAGTTAAAAAACAGCCAAAACGCCGAATGAAAAAATCTGAGTCTCTTCATTCTTTTTCATACACTCTTAACGATATGCTTCATATGAACCCGGAAGATTTTTATTCTCCTCTTAACACCGCATCCAAATCTCTAGAAGCATTTGAGACATGGATTACGATTGCAACACCATCGCTTTCTGTTTTATCTTCGTTTTCTTTTAGAATATAAAAAATGGCATGTTTGTTTGCAGAGAAATAATAAACACCTTCGGAATGCCAGGGTTCATTTGGATATAAATGATGGCTGCCTGCCATAAACGATAATTCATCAATTGCAGAATATAACCTGCGTAAAACAGCATCAGCATTTATACGTGATTGGAGGGTGTTAAGAATATAAGAATACGTATGGGCAATATCTTTTTTTGCCTGATCAGAAACTACAACTTCATATTTCATTATGCAAACTGCCTTCTTATATCAGCAAAAGCTTCTTTTAAAGGTTGAACACGTCCTGCTTTTGCATCATCAAGACCTTTTTGCATATTGGTATTAAATTCTTCTTGTGTTTCGTTAAGAGGCTCCAAGTTCATATTATCAAGATTGTACTGATACTTTATATAATCAATATATCTTGAAACTTCTTCGAGACATTTTTCAGGAAGAGTTTTTACCTGATCAACTACTGTATCATATGACATAGGAACCTCCATGAATGTTTACATTATAGCATACATTTACTTATTTGTCAGAATAATACCCCAGCACCTCGCGGGCGAACTGGTAGGCGTTTTTGATGGCTGTGTAGCGCTCAAAATAATCTTTGTGAAGGATCATTCGGTTGTCAAAGAAGTCTTTCATTTCTTCGAAGGTTTTTTCTTTTACTTTTGGAGAAGTCAGGAGTCTTGTGTAAACAGAAAGCATAACGGCAAAGTCGTTGAGGAGCGGCACTTTCAAACAAGAGGAAATTACACCTGGTCCGATTTTTAGGCCGGCGCTTAAAAGTTCAAAGTTTATTTCTACGTCGTAATTAAATTTTTGGATAGATCTGAAGTTGCACAGCATACAGGAGTTGTGGGCAGCAGCGTTTCTTATACGACGGATGGAATCTATGTGACATTTGAATTCGGATTTCAAATGGAAGTAGTCATAGTAGAATGTGTAGAATTTTGTAAAGTCGTGGAAACCCATCAGCTCTACAATATTCCAAACTGCAGGGTAGGCCAGGCACGCGTCTATATCCATTCCGCTGTAGCACGAAAAGTTTGTGCCTTTTTCAACGGTTTTC
>JAEEUY010000254.1 GCA_016290715.1 Bacteroidales bacterium | reverse complement strand
GACAAAAATTATACAGAAGAACAAAAAAGAATTTTATTGTCGAATTTGGCTGCGCAGTTTAATGCAAAACGGATATTGAACATAATTGAAGAACCTGAACAAAACTTGTTCCCGACATCTCAACAAAAAGCATTACATAATTTGTTGGAACACAACAATGCCGAAAAAGAAAACAAACTTATAATTTCTACTCATTCTCCATATATTTTGAGTGCGCTCAACAATTCTATTTTAGCGGAAGAAGTATTTGAAAAAACAGGAAACGAAATAGATAATTATAGTAAAGAAAAGAGAGTTGCATTTGCTGATGTTTCTGCATACAAATTCGAAGATGGCAAAATATTTAGCATAAAAGATGAAGAAACCAAATTGATTAATGCAGATGCGATTGACAGTTGCTCCGATAATATCAATTCTGTTTTTGACGAACTGCTGGATTTATTGCCAGGAAATGACGACTAATTATGGATGTTCAATTCAGTAACGGAAAAATTACAGCTCCTACATTTGAGAAAAATGCAGTATTGAGTAATGATGTACGCCCATTTTTTTTGTTGAAAGGTGAGCATAACCGAAAATGGACAGCTGAAAATCCTAATAATCGTATCGGAATCCGTATAAAAATTGATGGAGGATTGATTGAAAACAGCAATCAAAGCACATGTGATGGAGGTCTCTTGTTGAATGATAACCGTTTATATTTGATTGAGTTTAAAGGAAAGGCATACGACACTGCTGCAGGCCAACTTGTTGAAACAAAGGAATTTTTCAAGAAAAAATTTGGTAAATATGATTTGATTTATTACGCAAGAATTGTCGGAAAGTCTTTCCCAAAATCACAAACCAATCTACAAAAAGCAAAGCGAGTTTTAAAGAGTAATTTTGACGACATTGATTTTTTCGAAAACGAGGGAAAAGAAACGATTTAAGTTAATTCGCTCTATTCTACCTAGGAAAACAAGATTATGAAATAATATTTTTAAAGGTGCCGATATATAGCACCTTTTTTGTTGTTGTGTAGCCACTAATATATCCTAATGCAAATACAGACTCTTTTGGAAACCATAATAGGCGTTCTTTGCCATATCCATTCCACCTAGAGCAGACAATCCGTCTTGAACCGAGCCGTATTTCATATTCATTATCTCTGGCAACTTACTTGTTCCCAGTTCTTCAATGCCTTCCTGTATATATAGGCTAATGACATAGTTGATAAAATCCTGCTGTTGCGCCGACAAGGTTGAAACATAGGGCTTTGTTCTTTCTGCTCGCTCCTTCCTTTGTATAGGCTCAATATCAAAAGATATATATTCAAGCACATCCAACAAATCGGAATCATCAGCATCAATAAGGGTTCGGATGCGGCTGAGCGTATCTTTGTCATAGCCTGCTTCGCTCATCTTATCCAATAGTTCTTCCCTTGTCTTAGGCGAAGACCACTTTTCTCTAAGGTCTTCAATGGATGTATAGAACTCAGGCATCTGACCGAACATTGCATTCAGGAAATCCTCTGCACTTACAGGCTTACCGTCTGCGCCCCAAAACATATCCGACTTGATATAGCGGATTTTCCTTGCCCTGCCATCGGATAAGCGTATTTCAAGTCTTTCGGGTCGCTCGACTTCGGATTCTTCTTCCTTTTGTAGATTTTTTTCGTATTGCTTTGGAGTTTCGTGCGCGGCATTGTTTTCGCTATCTTCAATCAGTTCGTATGGAATTTCCTCACAAGTGCAAGGATTGTTACCACAATACGGACAAACTGGCTCTCCGTCCCAAGTGGGATCTTGGAATTTCTCGTATGCCTTTACAAAATCATAAATGGTAAAATAATATTTACCATCATAAAGCCTCGTTCCCCTTCCTATGATTTGCTTGAACTCAATCATGCTCTTGATTGGTCGTAGCAATACTATGTTGCGCACATTCAGTGCATCAACACCAGTAGAAAGCTTCTGCGAAGTAGTAAGTATAGTCGGGATGGTTTTCTCATTATCCTGAAAATCACCCAAGTATTGTTCACCCAGCTCGCCATCATTCGCTGTAACACGCACCGCATATTCGGGATTTCCTTTGTGGAAGCGGTTTATCATATCTCGGATTTGCCCTGCGTGGTTTTGCGTTGAGCAAAACACAATGGTCTTTTCATCGGGCTTTATGTACTGCATAAACTCTTTTACACGGGCTTCATCTCGTTGTTTGATATAGATATTGCCCGCATAGAAATCGTTTTCGGTATATACCTTGGTTTCATCCACTTCACCAGATAAAACCTCGTCTTCGGGGCTGTATATATACTCATCAATCGTGCCTAGCATCTTGCAATGCCTGAACGGAGTTAAAAATCCATCGGCAATGCCTTGTTTCAATGAATATTGGTAAATGGGTTCGCCAAAGTATTTGTAAGTGTCGGCGTTGATTTCTCTTCGCGGCGTTGCTGTCAGACCGATTTGAACGGCAGGCGAAAAGTAGTCAAGAATGCCGCGCCAAGTGCTTTCATCCTTCGCACCGCCACGGTGACACTCATCTATAATTACAAGGTCAAAGAAGTCCTTTGGATACTCACCAAATACAAACTTGTCATTCTCACCTGTCATAAAGGTTTGGAATATGGTGAAGAATACAGAACCGTTGGTAGGCACTTTGCCGCTTTTCCTTATGCTATCAGGTTTGATTCGGACAAGGGCATCGGGGGCGAAACCAAAGAAGCCGTTGAAGGCTTGATTGGCAAGCACGTTGCGGTCGGCAAGAAACAGTATGCGAGGTCGGTTGCCTGTTTTCTTTACATTCCACTTGGTCTGAAAGAGTTTCCAAGCAATTTGGAAGGCAATGAACGTCTTACCCGTTCCCGTTGCAAGGGTCAGCAAAATGCGGTCTTTGCCAGCGGCTATGGCTGCAAGGGTCTTGTTGATGGCGATTTCCTGATAATAGCGTGGAGTCTTCGTACCATTATTGAACAAAGGCTGCTCGTTGAACTTATCACGCCACTCGTCGGCATCGCCGAAAGTCCAAGTCCATAGTTGTTCGGGCGTTGGATAGGCTGATACTTCCTGCTCATCGCCTGTTTCCATATCCATCGCATAGATCTTGTCGCCGTTGGTTGCATATGTGAAGCGGATGTTGAGCATCTTGGCATATTGCTTAGCCTGAGCCACGCCTTCTGACACATCATTTTTATCGCTCTTTGCCTCAACCACAGCCAATTTCACACCCTTATAACTTAGAATGTAGTCAGCCTTCAAGGGCTTTGGGGCAACACTCTTGCTCACCCTTCCATTGGTAATGGCATACTCAACGATGATGTGGCTTTGCTCAACCACACTCCAACCTGCTTTTTTCAAAGCGGGATCTATCTTGTTCAATCGGGTTTGGGCTTCGTTCATATTATTATTGTTCTAAAGCATTTTTCAAATTCTCGTTTTCTATGTGCTCAAATAAGTCTAATCTGTTGGTCGTTCCCAATTTTATCAAATCTCTACATTTTCTCAACCTTGTAATCATAGGATAGATGATTGTAGTTCCGTGATTGATAAAATCAAACAATTCGCTTTCATTGGAAGGTATTTTATATCCATTCGATGAACTTGCAATGATTACACCTTCATCCCGTAATTTTGCAATTATCTTGTTTCTGAATGTTTGAGTTGAGCAACTGCCAAATGGAGTTCTTAATAATTGATTTTGCAATTCCTTTGTCGGAATATATTTCCTTAAATCGTTATTGATAAATCTAAACAATAGATAATCAAGAACTATAATCTGAGCCTGAGTTTCAGCAGATATTGCATCTTTATTCCTTTCGATAAACTCAACTGCCTGTTTCAAGCATATATTGGCAATTTCAGAATCATATCCTTGTGCAATTGGACTATCTTCAATTCTATAATTCTCATACGTCTGTGGATATAATTGTATTCTAATAAGTTTCGATTTAATAATCGGAATAAAATCCGTAATCTCCTCGTTCTTATACAATTCATCATATTTTCGTGCTATCGTTCCAGCAATAATATCTGCCAATTGAACACATATATTATTATCGCTTTTGTTAAAGTAAAAACTCGCATCACCGAAAAGTGTAGGGATGTCTGATTTTTTCCTAAAATATGATGAAAAACTCTTCATATATTCACTTCCACCAATTTCATCAGCCATAACAACCAAGTTGGTAAAAGCCCTTCTTAGTTCTTTGTGAACAATGTTGTTCAGAAACTTATAGAACGATGTTTTGTATCGCAATCCACTATAATTGATCATTTTCCTTTTATCAAAAACAACCGCGAAAACTGCGAACGGAAGATTGACCAAATCATTTAGTATCGACCTTCTTCTTTTATAATTGTTTCCTATAGATTTTGACTTCATTTCGGCATTACCAAAATACTTCTGTCTAATCTTATCAAGATCTTCTTGTAAAGAAACAAGGTCATTCTCTTTTACAATAATCGAAGCAATTACAAAATGGGTAGAAACATTGGGAATGTCAAAGTTCCAACCAAATGCCCCTGATTCATCAGTATATGCAAATATTCTATCCATAACAACTATAATTCTCCATTAAATGCTTTTCCCAATAGTGCTTGTTTCAGGTCATCACACAGGGCAATGGTCTTTTCATAGTTCGCTTGGAGAGAAGAAACCTTGCTCCAATATGTATCAATGGTTTGTTCTATCACCTCTTGTTCGTTATATGGCGGTATTAACACCTCTACTGCTTTAATGTCAGAAATCACAAAGTTCTTGTTTGCTGTTCCCCTCGTTCTCTTTTTGGCTTGTTCTCTAACATAAGGAGAGTTTAGTATTTTAACAAGGAGAGTGTTTTTAATTATCTCTTGTTTAACCTTTAGAAGAGCCAAACTAACAAATATGCTAAACTCTTTATCTGTATCAATGAGTTGAGCAACGCCCGTTGTTCCAACTTTTGAGTATAACACATCGCCTTTTTCGGGTTTACATCGTTTGATAAGTTCTTTGTGTTCCCTTTCTGAAATAAACTTCGTGTCATCTAAATCAAGGAAACCGCCCGTTATGTTCTTTACCGATAAGAATGGGATGCCTTGTTGCAAATATTGAGGTGTTCGATGTGTTCCATCAGTAATCAAATTGCATACATCATCAAGGGTATAGCGTTTCCAAGACTTGTTTTCCAATACTTTGGTTTGTATGCTACAAAACAAATCTTTTGCGTTCTGCAAGTTTCGCTCAGCGCTGGCTTTCAGGGTGTCAATCTTGGCAAATTCAGCATCCAAAAGGTTCACGATGCGTTGCTGTTCGGAAAGCGGTGGAACGGGTACTTCCAACGTTCCTAACTTTTTCTGTGAAAAGGTGGGTATTGCCGTTCCTATAGCGTATTCTTGGAACTTCTTTTGTGCAATAGGACTTTGGAGAAAGTATGTCAGATATTGGTTGTTTGCTTTTAGTTTTTTGAGTACAACAAACTGCGGATTTAGTGTTGCCTTATGTGGAAGATTTCGTACTAAGGCACATTTACCAATCGAAGCAGTCTTAACCAAAACAATATCACCCTCAAATACCATTATTTCGGGAGATTCTTCATACTTTTCCCAAGTTATATAAGAACACTTGTCATAATGGAGTTCGCCATCTATGATGTTTGTTGGACTTAATGTAATTGCACCTTCTTCGGGCGTGGAAACGAGGTCGTTTTTTGTGTACCCACGATAACCAATTCTTCCGAAGATTTCACAAAGTTCATCCAAGGTCTTTATTTGCCATCCTTCTTTCATAGCATCGCCATTATTTCATCTAACAAGATGTTGCTTTGGGTCGCAAGGTCTTTGATTTCGCTTGCAATTTGTTCGGGTGTACGCTCGTCCACAACCTCCCTGCGGTTAGGGTTCTTCACACTCAGGTCGTATTGGTCGTTCAGGTCAGCAACATTCACCATCCACGAGTTTTCGCTGTCGGCTTTGGTCTTTTGCTTTTCCACAAAGTCGGCAAGGTCGTTTTCGTTGAGCGGGTCGGTCTTACCCAAGGTTCGGTCAAGGTTGAGTTGGTAAAACCAAACTTTCTTGGTCGGCTCACCTTTCTTGAAAAACAATACTATGGTCTTCACGCCCGCTTGGAACACGCCCGAAGGAAGGTCAAGGATGGTATGCAGGTTGCAGTCTTCTAGTAACTTCTTTCGCAAGGCAATTGAGGCGTTATCGGTATTGCTCAGGAATGTATTTTTGATGACGATACCCGCTGAGCCGCCCGCTCTCAGGTACTTGATGAAATGCTGCAAGAACAGGTAAGCCGTTTCGCTTGTCTTGATGGGGAAATTCTGTTGCACTTCGGCACGTTCCTTACCACCAAACGGGGGATTGGCAACGATGTAGTCGAAGCGGTCTTTTTCCTGCACATCGGCAAGGTTTTCGGTCAGGGTGTTGGTTCGTGTCAGGTTCGGACATTCAACCCCGTGCAAAATCATATTCATCATACCAATGATGTATGCCAAGCCCTTCACCTCTTTTCCATAGAAGGTTGAGGTCTGCAAGGTTCGCTCATCGGCAGTCTTTTTCACGTTTCCGTGCATGTAGTTGTATGCTTCGCAAAGGAAGCCCGCTGAACCGCAAGCACCATCATAAACCGTTTTGCCAATTTCAGGGTTCACAACCCTAACGATAGTACGAATAAGCGGTCTTGGTGTGTAGTATTCGCCACCATTTCGCCCCGCGTTGCCCATCTTGTTCAATGAACTTTCGTAAAGGTAGGTAAGTTCGTGTTTCTGCTCGGTGGTTTGAAATTTCAAGCCGTCCACCTGCTCAACAATATCACGGAGGTTATATCCCGAGGCAATGCGGTTTCGGATTTCGCCAAACACCACTCCGATTTTGCTTTCAATGCCCGTGTTGGTGGAACTTGTAAAGCGTTTCAGGTATGGAAACAACTTGCTATTGACAAACTCAATCAAGTCATCTCCAACGAGGGCGTTATGCACATCGTATTCACCCTTTGAGGTGCGTGGCATAGCCCAATCGTTCCAGCGATAGCCCTCGGCAATCACAGGGGTATAGGTCTTGTCTTGAAGTTCGGCTTCCATTCGCCGTGTCTTTTCAAGGTCATCAAGATATTTGAGGAACAAAATCCACGATTTCTGTTCAATGTAGTCCAATTCAGAGCCGCATCCTTCATCGGTACGAAGGATATTGTCAATGTTCTTAAAGGTTTGTTCAAACGCCATGCTACTTTCTATTCTCTATTTAGTATTCTTCATCAATCCGTTATTATATACTATATATAAGTATATCATTATACGGATTATCAAAATGCAAAGATAAAAAACATTGTATTATTACAAATAAAAAATACTGACAACACAACAAAATTGCACTATTTAAATGTATTTATTGCAAAAATCATATACTCTCTCCAAAAACTATCCCCCAAAAACACAATTTAATCAATAAAATGTGTATCTTTGTCGCACAAAAAAAATAAAGTACGATGAGAAGATCATTATTTCTATTATTCGCCATCGTTTCTGTAGCAGGAATGATAGCATTCAGTGGTTGCAATACCGACGTGACAACTTATACGGTAACTTTCGATGCCAACGGCGGCGAAGGAACCATGGATACACAATTGTTTACCGAAGACTACGAAAAAGCGCTTAGTGCCAACAAGTTCACACGCGAAGGCTATTCGTTCGCAG
>JAEEUY010000253.1 GCA_016290715.1 Bacteroidales bacterium | reverse complement strand
GGAAGTGTTGAATACTAATACCAATACTAAAGAAAGAGTTTCCCAATTACTCTGCTTTGCCGGTAAAAATCGTGAAAAAGTGGAAAAAGCTGTTGCCGGTGATATCGTCGCTACCATTAAGCTGAAAGGTACCGGCGCTTCTCAAACACTGGTGAAATCAGGAGATGATGTGATCGAAAAGACCATTTATCCGGATCCGAAGTTCCGTACCGCTGTTCGCGCTAAAAACAATTCCGATGATGAAAAATTAGGGGCTGTTTTGAATGAAATCCGCAAAACTGACCTGACTTTCCTCGTTGAACAATCCAAGGAACTGAAACAAGTCATTATCTCCGGTCAGGGTGAGCAACATTTGAATATCATCAAATGGATGATTGAAAAATTGAACAAGATTGATATCGAATTCTATGCTCCTAAAATCCCTTATCGTGAAACCATCACAAAATCTGCGGAAGCAATGTACCGTCATAAAAAACAATCTGGCGGTTCCGGTCAGTTCGGTGAAGTTCACATGTTGATTGAATCTTACTACGATGGTATGCCAACCCAGACAAAATATCCTATCCGTGCTACGGAAAGCTACGATCTTCCTTGGGGTGGCAAACTGGTTTATAACAACTGTATCGTCGGCGGTGCTATTGACGCCCGTTTCATGCCCGCAATCTTAAAGGGTATTATGGAAAAAATGGAAGAGGGCCCGCTTACAGGTTCTTATGCCCGCGACATCGTGGTGAATATTTACGATGGTAAAATGCACCCCGTTGACTCTAACGAATTGGCTTTCAAATTGGCAGGCCGTAACGCTTTCAAAGAAGCTTTCAAAAATGCAGGCCCTAAGATTCTGGAACCAATCTATGATGTGGAAGTATTCGTTCCTTCAGATAGAATGGGTGATGTAATGACCGATTTGCAAGGCCGTCGTGGCGTGGTAATGGGAATGGACAGCGAAGGCGAATTCCAAAGAATCCGTGCAAAAGTGCCATTGGCAGAAATGAACAAATATTCCACCACATTGAGCTCCATTACCAGCGGTAGAGCATCGTATGAAATGAAATTTGCTGAATATCAACAAGTTCCAATGGATGTTCAAAACGAAGTAATTAAGAAATACGAAGAAGAAAATAAAGAAGAGGATTAATCTTCAACTATTTATTAATAATTATTAAACCAAACAATTAAAAAAAATGAAATCAGTATCTATTAGCGGTTCTCCCAGAGAGAACGTAGGGAAAAGAGACTCAAAAGAACAACGTAACCATGGTTTGATTCCGTGTGTTTTGTATGGTGGCGAAAAACAATATCAATTCGTTGTTGAAAAAAATCAATTCAGATCGTTGTTATATACTCCTGAAGTATTGTATGCAGTAATCAGTCTGGATGGAAAAGAGTTCAAGGCAATCGTTCAAGCAACCCAATTCCACCCGATTACGGATGAATTACTTCATGTGGATTTTCTGGAAGTTATTGATGGTAAACCAATTACTATTGGTCTTCCTGTTCGTATCGTAGGTACTTCTCCCGGTGTTTTACGTGGTGGTAAATTAGCCAAAAAAGTTAGGAAATTAAAAGTACGTGGTGAATTGCAGAATATTCCTGAATTTATTACGGTGGATATTTCTGGCTTGGATATTGACCAGTCTGTAAAAGTTAACGAATTAAAGATTGACAATGTTACTTTTGTTGAGAATCCCAATGCCATTGTTGCGTCAGTTCTCTCAACAAGAAATGTTGAAGAAGCACCCGTAGAAGAATAAGTTGGTCAACTCTCCTAAGGAAACTGTCGTTTTTTTAGGATGTAAGATAGATGAGGCATCGGAATTTTTTTTCTGGTGCCTCTTTTGTTTTCCCGTTGTCAGCAAAGAAAGTCAAAAAAAATGTTCAATTTTCAATAAATAATTGGATATCTATTCTTTTTTAACAGAAACGAAAAAAATCATATCTTTGCACAAATTTTTTTACACATGGAAAGAAAAGGTAATTCCTTGAAAAATAGGTCATTTAGCAAAAAACGTTCCGAAAATGAAAGAGGATTTTCCTCTCATAAGTCGCCTCGTAAATCTGATGGTGAGAAGAGAGAGACTGCGAAAGACAGAGGGAAGAGAACGGATGATAAACCCTTCCGCCCAAAACGCTCTTTTGATAAGGATAAGCCTTTTAGAGAAAAATCAAACCGTTCTTTTCATCAAAGTGTTGAACAGTCAACGGGTTATGAACAGCCTAGAAGAAAACGCGATATTACAGCCGAATCAAAGATATTGACGGAAATAGTGGAGAAGCGCCGTCGCGAAGGCCGTCAGGCACCGCAAAAGCAAAAAATCCGTTCGTTGGAATATGAGGAGCAATATAGCCATATTCGCTTGAACAAGTACATTGCCAATGCGGGTATTTGTTCCCGTCGTGAGGCTGATACACTCATCGTTGCCGGAGCCATCAGTGTGAATGGGCAAGTGGTAACAGAATTGGGTTATAAAGTTGCCCCTACCGATGAAGTCCGTTTTGGTGATAAGGTGTTGCAGCGCGAAAAGACGGTTTATATTCTTTTGAATAAACCGAAAGACTATATCACGACCATGTACGATGAGTTTAATCGCAAGCATGTGATGCAGTTGATTAAGGGGGCTTGCAAAGAGCGGGTCTATCCTGTAGGAAGATTGGACCGGGATACCACGGGATTGCTCCTTTTTACGAATGATGGGGAAATGACGAAAAAATTGACACACCCACGGAACGGTATTCGCAAATTATATCATGTAACTTTAAATAAAAATCTAAAACAGTCTGATTTCCAGAAAATTATTGATGGAATTGAATTGGGGGATGGAATTATTGTTCCAGATGAATTGGCTTACGTTGCCGATACAAAGAATGAAATTGGAATCACCATCCATTCAGGCAGGAATCGCATTGTAAGAAGGATTTTTGAATCGTTAGGTTATGAAGTGGAGAAGTTGGATAGGGTATTGTTCGCCGGATTAACCAAGAAGGATCTGCCCCGAGGTCAGTGGCGTTTCTTAACGGATGAAGAGGTTAATTTCTTAAAGATGTTGAAATAATTCCTGTTCCCATTTCCACGCGGAAAGAATCATGTCTTCCACATTATATTTACATTCCCAGCCAAGTATCTGCTTGGCTTTTTTACTGTCGCTGTAAATGGCAGGGAGGTCGCCTGCCCGCCGTGGCCCGATTTTATAGTTTAGTTTTTTTCCTGTTATTTTTTCAAAGGCGTTTAAAATTTCTAACACAGTAATTCCTTGTCCTGTTCCTAAATTGAAAATCTCGCAAGGCCGGCTTATGGTTCCATTGGTGCTGGCTTCGATCGCTTTGACGTGTGCATCTGCAATATCGGTTACATGAATGTAGTCGCGAATGCAAGAACCGTCACGGGTGTCGTAATCTTTCCCGTAAACGGTTAATGTTTTATTGTTACTACGCACCGTTTGCATGATGATTTGCATCAAATTGCTGTGTGGTTCGTCGGAAACGATTTCGCCATTCTGTCCGCTCATGTCTGCCCCGATGGGATTAAAGTATCGCAGTATGATGGCTTTGAAGTCAGAGTGCTGATGAGCATACGCTTGGATAATGTCTTCTCCTATCTGTTTGGTGTGGGCGTATGGGGATAAGGCTTTCCCTATGGGGGTCTCTTCCGTAACAGGGAGAGTTGCTACTTTTCCGTAAACCGAGCAGGAAGAGGAGAAGATAAAATGTTGGATATGAAATTGTTCGCAGGCATCCAATAAGTTAGTGAGAGAGTTGATATTGTTTTTGTAGTATTTATAAGGTTTCTCAATAGATTCGGGCACGCTTTTGAAGGCGGCAAAATGGATGATTCCATCAATTTTACCCTCTTTTTCAATGACGGGGAAAAGGGCGTTTTTATCACAAAGATCCACATTGTAATTCATGACTTTTTCCCCTGTGATTTTTTCAATCCGGTCCATTGTACCCAATTGTGAGCGACTCAAGTTATCAATGGAAACCACCTCAAACGAGTGGTTTTTTATCAATTGGATCAAAGTGTGTGAACCGATGTATCCGTTTCCGCCTGCAACTAATATTTTCATTTTCAATGACAATAGAGATGGGTAATGGTGTTGGGATTATTTTAATTTTTGTAAAAATGGGTGATAATCGTTGAGAATGCCAATAGCATCGGTATTGCGAATAGTCTGGCAAATATCAACGTAGTTGTAGGCATCTTTGAGGGTGAATCCTTCTCCTGCCAATATTTTTTTATAGGCGACGGTATGTAGGTCGGTGAAACCTTCGCTAAACTCAACTTCCTCATTATCAACAAGAATTGACCTATAGGTTGTCTTGCCGGCAGCACGGATGTCCGTCGGTACAAAGTCGGCATCCAAGCTAAGGAACCAGCGCACGCGGGCGCGTTCCAGCTGTAAAAATCCAGCTGCGGTAGAGGGACTTTTGTAATGGACAATGTTTTCTTTCACTTTGCCAAAAATATAGGTGAGCATATCAAAAAAATGCACACCGATGTTGGTGGTGATACCGCCTGATTTTTCCATGTTGGCTTTCCAAGAGTAGTAGTACCATTTGCCGCGGCCTGTGATATAGGTTAAATCAATGTCGTAAATCTTGTCTTTGGGACCATTTTCAATTTTTTCCTTCAGTTTTTGCACGGCAGGGTGGAGGCGCACCTGCAGAATATGATATATTTTTTTCCCGGTATCTTTTTCCATCTCTGCCAAGCCATCCAAATTCCATGTGTTCAGTACCAATGGCTTTTCGCAGATGGCATCGGCATTGTTGCGTAGCGCGAGACGTATATGTGCATCGTGCAAATAATTGGGAGAACAGATGGACATATAATCCACTTGTTCGCCATTTCCCTTTTTGGAGAGACGATAAACATGTCGGTCGAAACGTTCAGCCTCCAAAAATAGTGCGGCATTGGGAAAGTATCTGTCAATAATTCCCACACTATCAGATTTATCTAAAATGGCTACTAAATTATTGTTGGTTTCTTTGATGGCTTGCATGTGTCGAGGAGCAATATATCCTGCAGCGCCGATAAGAGCAAAATTATACATAATACTGTATTGTTTTTTATTGTCTAATCAAAAATGTCGTCCATAATGGTTGTGGTGATCTCTTTGGTGTCATCTTGCGGCAAACAACCATACTCATTTCCTGTGAATCCGTCGGGAGCTTTAAAGGTGTAACGCGGGTCATCGCCTTTGGCTGCTTTCACTACGTCATAATAAGGGAGTTTGGGATCGTTGTAGCATTTATTCATGAAACGGCCAAAAACGGGCATGGCGGCGCGGGCACCCTGACCATAAGCCATGGAGGTGAAGTGGGCGCTTCTGTCGTCACAGCCTACCCATACGCCGCACGTGAGCATCGGTGTATAGCCCACAAACCATGAGTCGGAGTGGTTGTTGGTAGTGCCTGTTTTTCCGGCTAATGGGAAATTCAACTTGTATTCACTGATTAAACGGTAGCCTGTACCATGCTGGACAACCCCACGCATTAAGTTAACCGTTTGGAATGCAAGTAATTGACTCATTGCCTCGTGCTTTTCAGGTTTGGCTGTATAGATGACGTTATCATTTTTATCACAAATTTTAGTGATAAAATAGGGTTCAATATAAACGCCTTCGTTGGCAAAACAGTTGATGGCCCCTACTTGCTCATAGAGGGTTAGCTCGCAAGCCCCTAAACAGATAGAAGGCACCTCTGGAATAGGAGAAGTAATTCCCATTTTTCTAACCAATTCTATCACAGCATGTTGACGGCCATATTCTGGCTTGGAGATAAGATATGCCGATACATTATTCAATGATTGTGCCAAAGCTTCACGAAGCAAGATCTGTTGGTTGGGTTTGTATTTGCTTACAGGGATACTCCATACATTGCCTTCGGGAAGGCGAACGCTGACGGAAGTATTGGGTACGTATGAGCAGGGATCCAGTTCGCCATTGCTATTTTCCATGGCGCTTGCATAAACATAAGGTTTGAAAGTGGAGCCCACTTGCCGCCGCGACCCCATCACATGGTCGTATTGGAATGCTTCAAAGTTCATACCGCCTACGTAGGCTTTGATTTTCCCCGTAGTGGTTTCCATTGCCATAAAACCACATTGTAGAAATGATTTCATGTAACGAATGGAATCGTATGGGGATAGCAGGGTGTCTGTTTGGCTCTTGCCGTCTCGGGCAAGAATCTTCATTTTGGTCTTCTTTTTGAAGGCCTGTACAATCTCCCGATCGCTCAACCCATTGTCTTTCAAATTTTTATAACGGGTCGTCTGTTTCATCGCGGCCAGCATGATATTGTAAGTCTGCTCTTCGCTTAAACCATAGAAAGGAGCGTTGTCATTGCGTTCCAACTGTTTAAAGAAAATGGGTTGTAATTGTTCCACAACATGTTCACTTACTGCTTGTTCCGCATATTCCTGCATTCTTGGATCAATGGTTGTGTATATTTTTAGTCCGTCGGTGTAAATGTTGTACTTATCTCCATTCTTTTTGAGATTCTCTTTTCTTGATAGTAGTTCTGTAAGGTAGGTTCTCAGGTATTCTCTAAAATAGGTGGCGCGTCCTGTAGAGTGGCTCACAGG
>JAEEUY010000252.1 GCA_016290715.1 Bacteroidales bacterium | reverse complement strand
CGCTGTATCCTCTCTTCCTCCTTTCATTTTTTCATCCCTTCCTCTCTTCATCCCCAAAAACTCCGAAAAATCCCCCAGCCACGACAAAATCAGGCATAGTCAAAACCAGCACATTTTTGTCCGGTTGTGGTTTCACTCAAAAAAACAGCCACTTTTCTGTTAAAATACACAATATTAACATATTGATTTTTAATGAAATAACTTTATAAAAGAGTTGACTTTGCATTTTGGTTGTTGTATCTTTGCAGTTTCAATAAAGATTGGATTTTATGGAAGATGAAAGCGTATTGAAGCCTGTAGAAAATGTTCTTGAGACTATCCGCACCCACATTTACGATATCAGAGGAAAAAAGGTGATGCTTGACCGCGACCTCGCGGAATTGTACCACGTGGAAACCAAACAACTTAAACGTCAAGTAAAAAGAAACCTTAGTCGTTTCCCTAAAGATTTTATGTTTGAACTGACCTACGAAGAGAATAATGCTTTGAGGTGCCAAAATGGCACCTCAAACAGACGGGGAGGGAATCGCTATACTACTTTTGCTTTCACAGAGCAAGGCGTTGCAATGTTGAGTACGGTGCTGTCATCAGAATTGGCTATCCAAATGAACATCAATATCATGCGGGCCTTTGTGCTGATGCGGCAGGCATTATCGGAACTGTCGGAAACTAATTTGCGGGTGGAACAGTTGTCGCGGCGCGTGGACAACCTCAACCACTATGTGGATGACATCCTTCGCGACCAAAACGACATCAACGAAGCCACTGCCTTACAGATAGACCTCATTCAAGAATCACTGGCGGAACTTCATGCCGAAAAAATAGAACGGGACGAAGAAAACTCCCGCAGGAGAATCGGATTCCGAATTGAAAAGGATGATAAAACAGAGATAAAATCGTAGAGACATCATATTATGGCATCTCTCCATTTTTTTCGCGCCCTCCCGTGCAATTCGCAGTGCCTTCGGCAAGCTCAGGCACCTGCCTCGGGGGCAGTAGTCGCATACAACTGGCACGCTATTTCTGTTGAGTGTTCGCCGTACTTCACACTGCGCGTCACTTTCCGCTGATGTGGGGATACTAAAATTTCGTATCGGCACCACACCCCATCTTTTCATCTTTTAATCTCTTCCTCCTTTCATCCCTTCATCGTATAACCGTACTCTCTCATACCCGTACGTTTGAACCGATTTCCCAACTTTTAACAACAAAAAAATACAACTTCTTCCAAATATTTCATACCCAAAATACAACTTTTTCCAATTTTTAATACCTAAAAATACAACTTTTTCCAGACTGAAAACAGACAAAAAAAATGCGGATTGAGAAAAGTCCAATTGCGGTTCTTTTCTTTTCATAATCCTCGTCCATGATTGCCTTTTCCGATTGGACAACCAGTTGATGATAAACG
Organism: Bacteroidales bacterium; assembly: GCA_016290715.1. Lineage (GTDB taxonomy): Bacteria > Bacteroidota > Bacteroidia > Bacteroidales > WCHB1-69 > UBA1756. The sequence continues at coordinate 1,518 of JAEEUY010000252.1, read as the reverse complement.
ACATACGAATGATAAGAAACTGCTGCGCGAAGACCTGAAGCACGCCCAAAAGAAAGAAGAACAGAAGAAATTGGGGACACGACATTATGGATTTAGTTTGAAAAATTGTTACAAAAAATAGCAATCAAGTAAATTCATTGAACAGATACTCATTAATCTAACTTAACAAGCTTATAAACAGCTATTTTCATTCCTTTTTCAAAAATTTCAAGAAAATATATTCCCATCTTATACTCCGACAAATCCAACCTCACATTAGTTTCATCCATCCGTTCACTTTCCAACAAATTTCCATGCATATCAAATAATCTCACGCTTACTGATTGATAATTCAAACTATTACATTTCAAATTAATAATCCCTTTCGTAGGATTCGGAAAAATCACAAAGGCGGAGGTTGCATTTTCCTGATCTTGCATGCCAATTGTATCAGATTGCATAAAGGAGGTATCTATTGATAAAGGAAAATCCAAATGTCTCAATAAAAAATTTTTTGTGATATTAAAGCAAGTATCAAATTTATCATCTATAAGTTGATATAAGGATGAAAGATAAAATGCATGTTCTTCTCCTTGAAAAGGATGAATTTCATAATCATGAAAACCTATTTCAACAAGTCTTTCCGAAATAGAGTGCGAGCCATAAATATAAGGCATCAAAAACGAAAAAGAAGAAGAATAACAATAACCTGAATCATAGGGCACACTTTCATCTGCTGTACCATGAATAAAGCATAATGGAACACACTCCACCGAATCTATCATATCAACACCCAGTACCCCACCCCATTGTGCGACTACACCTGCAATTCTTGTCGATTTATCCAAATATTCAGAATAGCCAGATGAATGTAATGGAATTAATTCGGGAGATGAAAAGGTTTCCACAGGTCTTTCCTGCTCCTCCATAAACATTTCATGCAATATTGCGATAGTTCCTGCCGAATTTCCCAACAAAAAGATATTGTTTGTATCTATCCCATAATCGTTCCCATATAATTTGAAATAACGTATAGCAGCACTAACATCTTGCGCTGCTATATACATTTCGCGAATAATATTTTTTGCTGATGCTGAGAATAATGACATCAACCTATAGTCTATGGAGGCGGCAACATAACCATGCTTTGCTAATCGTCTACAATATTCTTCCATATCACAAAAATCACGACTTCCAGCAATATATGCCCCTCCAAAAACAGTGATTACCAACGGGCGCAATTGCGCAGTATCCCCTGCTGGCTCATAAAAATCAAAGTAAAGTGTTATAAGATTTCCCGCACCATTTTTTTCAGCTTGACTAAATGGGACACCTTTTGTAACCAGAACCCTTTCAAAAACAGAGTTTGCATACCTAACTGATTGCGCCATGAGCAATGTACATGGCGCAATCAAACTAATAAAAAATATAATAAAACTATTTTTCAATTATAGTATCTGTTTCTTCCGCAGTTTGCACTTCAAAATCTTCCATATTCTCATACCCTCCTCTTGACCACGTCAATCCAACCGTAAATTT
>JAEEUY010000251.1 GCA_016290715.1 Bacteroidales bacterium | reverse complement strand
CAGACGTATCCCTGATGTTAAGCAAATCTATTCCATGGGTTCTAACATCGAAATCGGCTACTCTTATTTGTGGGACACTAAGTCTGGTCTATGGGGACTTGGTATCGGTGTGGGTATTCAACACACGGTTGCGAAAGCCAACCTTAATTTCAATGGTGTAGTTACCAATGCCGGCGATCCTGAAGATTACAACTTCGCTTCTCTGCACAATACAAATTATGATTTGTATTATGGTACCAGCGGATTAATTGAAAAACAAACTAATTGGGCAATTGAAGTTCCTCTTACTGCACAATATGAGAACAAATTCGGTGGGAAAAATGGTATTTATGCCAAATTGGGTGTGAAAGGTTATTTCCCTATCAAATCTAAATCTGTTGTGAAGGATGGTACCTTGACCACTTGGGGTTATGATGAATACTATGATGTTACTTATGTTCATGAATATTGTGTGGGACATGGATTTGACGAATATCAAATCGAAGGGAATAGAGCATTTAATAAATTAAGATGTTCTATTGATCTTCAAGCAGATTTCGGCGGCATTTTTACAATTAACAATAAAGTTGACTTCTATGTTGGTCTTTATTGCTCTTATGGTTTTCTTGATATTCTCCCAGCTGCTAAAAACAGACATCCCTTTATCGAAAATGCTGAAAATGTAACTAACCTTAAATACAATGGTCTCCTTGGTTCCAATTATTTGGTTGAACACGATCGTGCTGCTATCCAAAATGGTACTGAACGTATTGGCAACTTGAAATGGAATCACCTTCAAGCTGGCGTAAAAGTTGGTATTAACATCAAACCTTGTGGACAAGTTGATGAAAGTGTTAGAAAGAAATTCTACAAGAAAATGACGGAAGCGGCTCAGAAATATCTTGATGATACTTGTAGCAACTGTGACAAAAATGTTCAATATGTTTATATCGTTCCTGTATCTGAAGAAGAAGGAAATAAGAAAATGACCAAGAAAGAACAAAAACATGCTGAAGAATTAGCAGAAGCTTTGGAAAATATCAAGATACTTTTCGACTTAGACAAGGATGTTCCAAAAATTAACGAAGAAGGGGACTGGATTGATAAAGCTGTTAAGATTTTGAAAGAGAACGAATCTTTCGGTTTGAGAATAGAAGGTTATACCTGCCCACTCGGACCAGAAGAACACAACAGGGACTTAGCAATGAGAAGAGCAGAAAGCATTAAGAGAATGTTCGTTGATAAAGGTGTTAATCCTGAACAATTAGAAACAGTTACATACACTGCTAAAGATCCTGAAAACGCAGAAAATATTAAAGAGTCTTCTAACGAAGAACATCGTGCAGCAATTTTGCACATCATTAAAAGATAATATTTCTCGTTATCCATAATTTGAAGAGGTCGAATTTAATTCGGCCTCTTTTTTCATATATTGGCTCCGGCGATTTTTTTATTATATGCATAAAATTACTATTTTTGCATTATCATTTGAAGACTATAAACTTTTTTGAAGTGTATATTAAATTAAGAAGTCATTTACTCTCTTTTGATACTCCTAAAATTATGGGGATATTGAATGTAACGCCCGACTCTTTTTTTGACGGGGGAAAGTATTCTACGGAGAAGGAAATCCTTTCTCGTGTGGAACAGATGATTTCGGAAGGAGCTGACATGATCGATGTGGGGGCAGTGTCCACGCGTCCTGGAGCTATGGATGTCCCTGTTGAGGAGGAGCAGATGAAGATTAAAAATGCGGTTACACTGATTGTAAAAAACTTCCCCCATATCTTCGTCTCTGTAGATACTTGGCGCTCATCGGTGGCACAACTTGCTATTGATAGTGGCGCGGATATCATTAACGATATTTCTGGTGGCACTTTTGATTCACGGATGTTTGAAACCATTGCCCGTTTGCGCGTGCCCTACATCCTGATGCATACCCCCGCCAAACCCAAGGAGATGCAGCAGAAAATTGTGGGAGGTGATTTACTCCCCCCAATGATGCGTTTTTTTGCCACCCAACTCCAACAATTAAAATGTATGGGCGTGCATGATGTGGTAATTGATCCGGGATTTGGTTTCGGAAAATCTTTAGAACAAAATTACTTTTTACTGAACCAACTATCGGCATTCCAAATCTATGATTGCCCTGTTTTAGTCGGGGTGTCACGAAAATCAATGATTTATAATTTATTAGAGACAACTCCTGCGGAGGCACTCAACGGGACGATGGCGGTGAATACCCTTGCCCTTTTAAATGGTGCCAATATTCTGCGAGTACATGATGTGCGTGCGGCAGTAGAAGCGCGTACTATTGTGGCAAAATATATCAAATGTAAAGAACTTAATTAATACTTGTAATGAAAAAAATTACCACACTCCTTGGATTTTTTCTTGGAATTTTATCCTTCTCTATCGCACAAATTCCAGAGGGATACTATTATTCTGCTGTCGGCAAAAGTGGGACAGAATTAAGAACGGCTTTGTATAATATCATTAAAGACCATACAGATATTTTATATAGTGGGATATGGAACGCCTATCCTAACACTGATGCCAAACCGAATGGAAAGGTGTGGGATATATACTCCGATGTGCCCGATGGGACTCCCCCTTATGAGTACTTCTTTAGCAACAAGTGCAGTGGTAGCTGCACCGCCGAGTCACAGTGTTATAATCGTGAACATACCATTCCCAAGAGTTGGTTTAATGATGCCTCACCCATGGTTTCCGACCTGTTCCACATCTATCCTACTGATGGTTGGGTGAACAGCAAAAGAGCGAATTACCCGTATGGGGAAGTCTCCAATCCCACATGGACCAGTCAAAACGGTTCCAAATTGGGTCCTTGTTCCTATCCCGGTTACACACTCACCGTTTTTGAACCAATTTTAGCTTACAAAGGCGACCTCGCCCGTACCTATTTCTATATGTGTGTGCGTTATATGAACCAGAATCTCGGACAATCGAATACATCGATGTTCCAAAATGCCAACCTACAACCATGGGCATTGAATATGTTGATAGAGTGGCACAACGCCGACCCGGTCAGTCAGAAAGAGATAGATAGGAATAATGTTATTTATAACACCTATCAGCACAATAGAAATCCTTTTATTGATTGTCCCGAATTGGTGAATTTGCTCTTTACGGCCGACTCTGTGAATGCGTGGTGGCCTACTTGCTTTGACTGGAGCCACATGGATATTGAAGAAAATGTCGGGGGAGAAAATTCTCGGGTGGCACTTTTCCCGAATCCCGCACAAGATTATTTCGTGGTGCAAAGCGGGTATTATCCTATTGATAGGGTGGAAGTGGTGGATGTGACGGGAAGAGTATGTCTGCGTATGGAGGGATCAGGGGAACATCAGGTGCAAGTGGATGCTCCCCATTTAAAAAACGGTTGTTATTTTGTAAAAGTGCAAACGGGAAGCTATACCGAGATTTTAAAATGGATAAAAAAATGAAAAAACAAATGACATCAGATATGGACAAATATTCATTCACATTGGGCTGTTAAAAAAAAAATGAAATTCGTGAAAAAATAGTGTGGTAGTAAGAAAAATATTGTTATTTTTGTCAGTTTTAAAATTGGCTTAAAAATTTTAGAACGGAAGAATTATATTTTTTTGTAAAGTATTGAAAATAAAATAAATAGAAAATAGGTAAAAATTAATAACAAACTTAAATGTATTTTTTTATGAAAAAGTTTTACACTTTTACACAACAAAACTTCAAAAAATTGAGCGCAATTCGAAGTTTTATTGCTGTTACTCTCTTGTGTGTAATGGCAATTTTTAGTGTGACTGCCCAAGCGCAGCAGTTAACTTTTACTGGTACGCAGTTGCAGTTTGAGAATATGCCAGTTGATGAAAACAGCGGTCCGCAATATGCAAGTGTATCAGGCGTGATTGTGGCGGATTTGTTGGGCTATTCTACAGCAAAAGGTGAGGCTGGTAATAATACTTGTTATTGGTCTTCCGATCAAACATTGCGTATGTATCCTAAAAGAACTAATGGGAATGGTTCTTCCATTACTTTTACCGCATTGGATGGTGCTAAAATTAAGGAAATAGTATTGCATCGCTCCAGTAGCGATAATGCTCCTATTGCTTATAATGTTGATGGCGCTGCGGATGTTAGAATAAGTGCTAACAGCGGGACCAAGTTGTTCTCTATATCAAGTATTGAGGCTGAGAGTGTTAAAATCAGACATGGACAGAATACTGGGTCAAGCAATCAAAAATTGTATATTGACTCAATTTCTATTACCATGTATAAAAAAGCGGTAAAAGATTCTATTATTGAAATCGTTGTTTGTCCTGATTATAAGTATTATGATGTTGAAGGTATGGATACACTTGGTGTATATTCTATTGGAGATGTGGTAAAAATGGATACTTTGGTGGGCTTGACTGAAGATACGATTATGCGTCATGTTGTAACCCCATACGAAACCTCTATTGCAGAAACCACATGTGAATATCCTATTGATGTAACTATTGATGCAGATGCTCCGGGTACCATTACTTGTGATTTGACTAATATATATTATAATAGTAAGCCGACCTACACGATAACGGCTGATCCTTGTCATGAAATTGCCAGTATTTTGGTGGATGGCACGCCGATTACAATTACGGACAAACAGCAAATGACTTATACTTTTGATCCAGTTCAAACGTTAGGTCGTGAAATTGCCGTTTCTTTTGCAGATACCTATTATACAATCAGTGTTGAATTTGATGGTGTTACCAATCCTACAGTAGATCAATCTGTTATTTGTGGAGGGGAATTCTCTTACGAAATACCAGCCTTTACAGGTCATCATTTGGTAGCGGTTACTGTTGGTACCGATACTCTTGTATTGGCAAATGATACGATAGCTATTGACAGCGTTGGTGAAGATGTGACTTTTACAGCTCATTATGATTTGGATGAGTATGATATGACCTACACTTCTGAAGGCGCTGGTACGGTAACAGGTCCTGTAAAAGCATTATATGGTGAAACTCCAGTATATACTTTCACTCCCCAAGAATGTTCCCAAATCGCCTCTGTTTTGGTAGATGGCGTAGAAGTGACTAGTGAACTCGTAGGTAGTTTGACTTCGGGTGCCACTTATACTTTCGATCCCGTTGATACGGCTCATAACATCAGTGTTACTTTTGAAGGTATCACCTATGTTTTGAACACAATCTATTCTGGAACAGGCTTCGGCTATTGTGTACCACAACAAGATACGGTAGAATGTAATGAAACAGTTCTTTATACTATCAATGCGGGTACGGGTTCATATATTGAAAGCTATACTATTACTAATGATATGGGAACTAACTTCGTGGATATGTCTGGTTTCCACGCTGCCAGCTTCTCATTCAATATTGACAATATTACTTCTCATACAACAGTAAAAGTTGTTTTCAATCGTTTCCAAAAGAATGTAACGGTTGTTAATGCTGGAGGTAATGGTACTATTTGCTGTGATACTGCAGTTCTTTATGGTGACAGCTGTATCGTAAGAGTTGATGCTGACGCTGCTGCCGGTTATCATATCGATTATATTACCGATGGTACGGATACTACTTATTATACAACAGGAGATGTAACGGCTGAATATCGTATATATGACATTATTAATGACGTTACCATTACCGCTGCATTTGCTATTAACGAATATAGAATTGTTACTTTATTCACTCCTGAAGGATATGCTACGGCTGTTCCTGCGGATACTTTGGTTAAACACGGTGATCCATGCACCATTAATATTGCCGCTGACGCTTGTCATTATTTGACCACTGTTGCTGATAGTGGTGCTGCTGGTCCTATTTGGATTGGTTATTCTGTTCCGGATCACGCAACTGCTTATACTGTTAACTATGCTTCTGTAACTTGCGATCACACTATCGCTGTGAACATGGAAGCTTATCAAAATACTATTACAGGTGTGGCAATGACTACAAACGGTACCGTTCCTACAGTAGATGTTGATTGTGGTGAACCTTACGACTATGTTATTACAGCTGATGAAGGCTATCATGTAAGTCAGGTTATTTTGGGAACCCATGTGATTTATACGGCAGGTATGAATGACCAACTTTCCGAATACACCTATCATTTCGATCAAGTATTGAGCGACACTACCTTTAAAGCAATGTTTGCTATCAACAGATACCCCGTAACAGCCGCTGTTAAACCAAGCAACAATGCGAATAAAGCTACTATTACGGGTGTTCCTATGATGCCTGTAACTCATGGTACAACCAGGACAATCACAATTACTCCTGTTGATTGTTGGCATATTGCCCAATTGTTGGTTAATGGTGAAGATAAGTTGGCAGATGCCACTGTAGATGCCAATAATGTTGTTACTTATACTTTTGATGTTGTTGATACGACCAATATCGAAGCAATGGTTGAAAGATTGGTTTATGATTTGTCATGGGAAGTTGTCGGAGGTGAAAACGGCGTTATTCGCGCGGAACAAGGTGCTAACCATCATTTGTTGAGCAATGATACCATTCAAGGTTCTATCACAAGAAACTGCGGTACTACTTGCTACTTCGCAATCAGAGCAAATGAAGGTTATCATATTGCTTCTATTTCTCGCAATGGTGCGGTTGAAACTAATACCAGCAATGCTTTCGCGGATACTACTATCAAAATTGATGAAGTGTTCCAAGATGAAGAAATTTTAGTTGAATACGCTATCAATGAATATTCTGTTAATACAGTGATTACAGGTACGAATACGGTTGCTTCTTCTTCTGTTACCGTTCAACATGGCGGTAGTGAATCTATCGTTATCAGTGTAGCTGATGAATATCATCACATCGCTACGATTACTTGTGGTGACAGCGTAATCAATTTGGGCAACAATGATGATACTACCTATACATACGATATCGCAAATGTGGTTTCTGATACGGACATCAATGTTGTGATTGCCCTTGATACATTAACTGCTACTTTTGTGGTTGCTAATAATGGTGATATTCAAAGAACTAATGGATACACTCCGTATGCAAGCGCAGATCCTGCAGAAGCTGACTGGAATGGTCAATACATTGTGGTTTCAGATCCTGCTGCCGGATCCTATGCTGCTGGCGGTTCATACGAAATCAAATTCTTAGTTTGTCCTTTTGAAACCATCGATTTGCAAATTGTTCCTCAAACATGTCATAGAATTGATACTATTGTAGTGAAGAATTTATCTACGGATGCTACGGACAGAATTGAAAGACCTGCAACGGGTATTGTAAACTTGGATGCTGTAGCTGATTATGAAGTGTCTGCGAACTTCTATGCCGTAGAATACACTTTAACAGCCAACGTTTCAGGCTCTAATGGCACCATTGAGTTAGAGGGTGATACTATTGTTGCTTGTGGTACAGATTATACTTACACAATCACCCCAGAAGAAGGTTATCATGTGGCTACGTTGCTTATTAATTCTGTGCCTGCTGACTTGAATGATTTGGTAGAAGGTGACAGTGGAACTTACACTTATACACTTTCCGACATTCAAGAAGATAAAAATGTAGAGGTTACATTTGCTATCAACAATTATACAATCAATGCTTCTTTCACGGATGGCAATGGTTCGTTTACTCCAGCTTCTACTACGGCAGATCATGGCACAAGCGTAGATTTGAATATCAATCTGCTTTCTACTTGTGAACATGTGGATACCCTTACTATTAATGGTGAAAAAGTAGCTGTTGACAGTTTAACCACGGGTTCTGTTTATTCATTTGTCGCAATTGAAGATATGACCATTGAAGCTACTACAGTTGTAAACAGATATCATGCTGCTGCTGAAATCACAGGCGAAGGTACTGTAACGGAAGCAATCGTTAATTGTAACGAAGATCACACTTATACCATCAATGCAGAAGACGGTTGGCATATCGCTTCCTATACTTTCAATGGAACTACTACCACTTTGGGTTCAAATGCTGATGTTTACGCTCAAGTTGATGTGAACAACATGATGACTGACACTACGATTACAGTAGTATTTGAAAGAAATACTTTCCGTCTCATCACGACAGTTGAGCGTGGTATGGGTTCTTGGAATGTTGATACCATCGATTTACATTATGGGGATTCTTATGATTTTATTGCTACTGCTGATACGGATAATGGTTGGCATATTGATAGAATTATCGTTGGTGACTCCATTACGATGTACACGGGTAATACTTCTTCGGTTACTTACACGATTAATCCTGTTGTAGCTGATACTATTCTTCGTGCATATTTCGCAATTAATCAATATACTTTAACCGCTTCTGTATCTGGTGAAGGTACTGGTACAATTACTCCTGTAGGTGATTCTACGGTTATTGACCGTGCTACAGTTGAATATACTATTCATGCAGAAGATTGCAGCTTCATCGACCAAGTATTGGTAGATGGTACTCCTGTTGAAGTTACTGATTCCATTGATATGGTTTATACTTTCGCAGTTATTAATTCTGATCATACTATTGAAGCAGTATTTACACCAAATACTTATTACATGTCTTCCGTTGCCGTTGGTAATGGTACAGTGAATGAAGGTTATGCTAACTGCAGTGCAGGGTTTACTTACAATGTTGTTGCTGAAGAAGGTTATCACATTGATTACATTGTATTGGATGGTGAAACCGATACTACTTTCAGCAACCAAGAAAGTGAATACAATTTAGACCTTACGAATATTACGGAAGCACATACTTTGGAAGCATATTTCGCTATCAATCATTACACGGTTACGGCTACTGCTGGTGAAAATGGTACGATTATGATGCCAGGTACTCACGATGTGATTTATGGTGATAATATGAACTTCACTATCCATGCTGAAGGTTGTTATCATATCGATTCTATCAAAGTTAATGATGAAGTGATAACATTTGATGATAATACGAATCTTTATGAATATGCTCTTCAAAATATTGATACGGATTATGTAATTAGTGCTTCATTCGCTATCAATACTTATAATATTACTGCAATCGCTGGAGAAAATGGTACAATAGAACCTGCAGGTGTTGTTACTTATCCTTGTGATACAACGGTTACCTATACTTTCACTGCTGATAGTGGTTACGCAGTTGTTGATGTATTGGTTAACGGAACCAGCATCGGTGTTCACGATTCTTATACCTTCTCTAATATTGCTGCTGATAATACCATTGAAGTACAATTCGCAGCTATTACTTATCATGTTACTGCAATCGCCTACGGTTATGGTGCGGTTACTCCTATGGATACTACCGTTAACGAAGGCGCTTCTGTAACATTAACCTTTACTCCTGATTCTTGCTATACTTTAACGGAAGTTTTGGTAAATGGTGCTTCTTATTTGGATCAAGTTGCTAACAATACTTTGGTATTGAGTGATATTAACGCTGATATGAATGTTGTGGCATCTTATCAAATCAATACGTTTACCGTTACTGCTACTGCTGGTGTAGGTGGTACAATTACTGAAACGAATGTTTATAATTGTGGTGCCAACGTGGTTTATGATATCGTAGTAGATCCTTGCTATACGATTTCTGCAGTTACCATCGATGGTCAAAGCCAAACGATAGCAACTTCTTACAGCTTCCCGGCTATTGATGCAGATCATACAATTGATGTTCAATTTACAATCAATACTTACACGGTTAATGCTTCTGTAAACAATGCTACTTGGGGTTCTATTACTCCTGCTGGAAATAACACTTATAATTGTGATACTACGATTATTTTCAACATTACTCCTAACCAAGGTGCATATATTGATAGCGTAGTACTTGATGGTGTTAATTTAGGAGCTATTGATAGTTTCCGCATCGCACATATTGATGCTGACCATACTGTTGAAGTAATCTTCGCTCAATACGAATACACTATTAGTTCATTCACCAATGGACATGTAACGGTTGCCCCAGTTTTGGGTGATACCACCGTAGTTTATGGCAGCAATGTAAATTATACATTTACTGTTGATGATTGCTATGCTATTACTGATGTTATTGTTAATGGTGAAAGTGTGGGTGTAGTTGCTAATTATTCTTTCACTAATGTAACTGACAATCAAACGATAGAAGTTGTTACTGAAGTGGTTACTTATACTATCACTGCTACTGTTAATGATGAAGCTGCTGGTAATATTACCCCTGCTGGTGCTACCACCGTTGTTTGTGATGGTACGCAATCTTACAATATTGCTGCTGCTAATGGTTATTACATTTCTGATGTATTGGTTAATGGCAATAGTGTCGGTGCAGTTTCAACCTATACTTTTGAAAATGTAAGCGCTGACAATACCATTGAAGCACAATTTGCTGCATTCGATAGCTTACAATACACGATTACGGCTACTGCTGGCGATCATGGTACTATTGATCCTGCTGGTACGATTACCGTTAATCAAGGCGAAAGTGCTACTTTCATCATGACTCCTGACGAATACTACACTGTTGGTGATGTATTGGTTGATGGTGTTAGTGTTGGTGCAGTATCAATCTACATTTTCAGCAATATTACTGAAGACCATACAATTGATGTAGTTTTCGTTGCTGCTGAATGTGATGTTCCTACTTATGTATATACTACGGATGTTACTGGTACTTCTGCTACCTTGAATTGGAGCGATATGGGTGCTACTTCTTATACCGTACGTTACAAAAAACTTTCTGATACCGCTGATTATACGGTAATTCCTAACATTACCACTACGAACTATAATTTGACAGGTTTGGATCAAATGACTGATTACATCTGGAATGTTAAATCAGTATGTGTTGCCGATACGGCAGAAAGCAATTGGTCAAGCCAAGTTCGCTTCACTACGATTGCAACGGGTATTGTAGATGCTGAAGCAGGTCAATTAAATGTTTACAGCTATGGTAATAGCATTTATGTAACGAACAATAGTCAAGAAGTAATCAAGGGCGTTCGCGTTTATGATATGTTTGGTCGTGTTGTATTTGACGGTCAAGCTGAAAACAATGACGTGATTACGCTTCAAACGGCTACTGGTAACTATGTTGTAAGAGTGATTACGAATAAACAAGTTCATAACTACAAAGTGAATATTTTTCAAAGATAATCACTAAGTCTAATACGTTTAAAAGGGGCTGAAAAGGCCCCTTTTTTTTATTATAAGCCATTCTCACTATACTTCCTCTGAAAAAACGAAAATTTTGGTATTTTTGTCCCGAAATCCTGTTTTATAAATGTAGAAGTCCCCATTGGAAACGATATGTTATCAATTAGTAATACCAAAGTTTATGATTTAAAGGAGTCGGTGATTGCAGCAGGAAACGCCATGCGGTTACAACTTCCTGAATATGACGACACCGCATTTGAGATGGGTTTGAAGCGTTGTAAAAAATTGGCGAAACTCGGGGGAGGAAGCGGACACTCGAATTTCAGGACTGGTATCCGTGTGAGTTTTGACATGATATATCCTAACTACATTTCACCTGAAATCCAGCGGTATCATTTTTTTGACATCGTTACATCTGCGAGTAAGATGCATAGGATCACCAAAATGGATTTCAAAAATTGTTGTAATAAGTATGTTACAGAGTGTTCCATAAACCAAATGGATGCCTTGATTGCAGATTATAACCATATTACAGATATTATCAATAGAGAGAATATCGGTCCGGATGATGAATATTTGATGGCGTTTTATCATGAAAATGAAACCATGATGTCAAAAGAGTTCCCCGAACCGTTGTTAATCACAGTAAAAATCTTGCCATATTTTCAATATGTGGCTTTTATGCGCATTATCAGCAACTGTCCGCAGGGGATTGAACTTTTTATGCGCTGCTCTACAAATTACGAGCAGTTGGCCACCATTTATAAGCAGCGTCGTAACCATAAGCTGAAAGAGGACTGGGGCGCTTTTTGTGATTGGATTAAAACATTGCCGTACGCTGAAGAACTTATCATTTGTGAGCAATGAGAAACTTTGGAAAAGCAGGTATTCCCGTCTGCAAAAGCAGCCGTAATAATGTGTTTGACAACCTCTATATCAACGAAAACAGCTCATTTTTTTAAATACTAACAAATTTTGTTGATAAAAAAAGGAGGAAAAATATTTTTTTTCTTGTATTAAAATATACTTTTGCACTACCTCAATCTGATATTGCATATAGATGGTATATGTCTATAAACAACTATTTTAAACTTTTTTATTGTTTTTTCCAGTTCGTAAAATTATATTTTTTTTAAACTTATACATTCAATAATACATGGATAAAAATTTGTCTCTTTTCGGTTCCATTGATACTGTTTCATTAAGCGAACAAACCCGTGAAAATGATCGGATGATAAATATGCGAAAGAAGCAACTCTCAATCATAAACAGTAAAAATCAAAAAGAGGGGAGGCAAATACCAAAAGAATATGTGGGCAATCTATTCGCGGATGTCGAACTGCAGTCGCAAAATCAGCATGACAGGGTCGAAGAGATAGATATGCCTGAACAGACTTATGAAAAGGAAGAGATTTTTCAAGATGTAGTGGCCTATTTTCATGGCGATCAGTTGGCAGCCAGTGTGTGGGTGGATAAATACGCTCTTAAGAATCGGGGAGGGAAGTTAGTTGAGAGAACCCCCGATGATATGCATCGCCGTATTGCCCGTGAATTTGCCCGTATCGAGAAAAAGTATCCGAATCCCATGAGTGAGGATTTGATCTTCAATTTGATCAAAGATTTTAAATATATCATCCCTCAAGGGAGTCCGATGGCTGGAATTGGCAACAAACATCAGATTGTTTCATTGTCAAATTGTTTCGTTATAGGCAATGGCCAAAATTCCGATTCTTATGGGGGAATAATGCAAATGGATGAGGAGCAGGTGCAATTGATGAAACGCCGTGGCGGTGTCGGACACGACCTCTCGGCTATTCGTCCTGAGGGTAGCAATGTGAAAAATTGTGCCATGACTTCCACAGGAGTGGTGCCATTCATGGAACGCTACTCCAACTCTACTCGTGAGGTGGCACAAGATGGCCGTCGCGGTGCACTGATGCTTACTATTTCTATCAAACATCCTGATGCTGAGAAGTTTATTGATGCCAAAATGACACCGGGTAAAATCACAGGGGCCAATGTATCGGTTCGGATTGATGATGAATTTATGCAATGTGTTTATAATGGGACTCCTTATACACAGCAATATCCTATCCATTCTGAAAATCCGAAATATGTTCAACAAACAGATGCCCGTAAGCTTTGGACAAAGATAATACACAATGCATGGAAATCGGCGGAGCCTGGGGTGCTTTTCTGGGATACAATACATCGTGAAGCCATTCCCGATTGTTATGCCGATGAAGGATTCCTCACAGAGTCAACCAACCCATGTGGTGAAATCCCATTATGTCCATACGATAGTTGCCGGTTGATAGCCATGAACTTGTATAGTTATGTCAATAATCCGTTTACGGAGCAGGCAAGTTTCGACTTTCCTCTTTTTAAACAGCATGTGATGTATGCCCAACGGTTAATGGATGACATCATTGATCTTGAACTTGAAAAAGTGGATGCCATATTAAAGAAAATTGACTCGGATCCGGAATCAGATGATATTAAACGTGTAGAGAGGAACTTATGGCTGAAAATCAAACGAAAATCCCAAAAGGGAAGACGCACGGGACTGGGAATTACGGCAGAGGGGGATATGCTTGCCGCTTTAGGCAAACGTTATGGGACGGACAGTAGCAATGTTTTTTCGGCGGAAGTCCAGAAACAACTTGCCCTCGCAGCTTACCGTAGTTCGGTAACGATGGCTGCAGAACGGGGCGCTTTCCCGATTTATAGTAGCGACAAAGAGGCTGAAAATCCTTTTATTCTTCGTTTGAAAGAGGCAGATGAAACCCTGTATCAGGATATGTTATCACATGGCCGTCGTAATATCGCCCTGCTCACCATCGCACCTACGGGAAGTGTAAGTATCTGCACTCAAACCACTTCTGGAATAGAACCAGCATTTAATGTGGTTTATAAAAGAAGGAGGAAAGTAAACCCCAACGATATAAACATGAATCGTCCTATGGTGAAAGACACCAATGGCGATTTGTTTGAAGAATACCTTGTTTTTCACCAAAAATTTCTGACATGGGCAGAAGTGAATGGTTATGATACTACCACTTTTGAAAATATGTCGGAAATGGAGATTAATGCAATTGTTGAAAAATCACCGTATTATAAGGCGATGGCAAACGACACGGACTATATAAAAAAGGTTGAGATGCAAGGGATGATGCAAAAATGGGTTGATCATTCTATTTCTGTAACAATTAATTTGCCGCGTAAGACTACGGAAGAAGTTGTTAATCAGTTATATAAAAAGGCATGGGAGTGTGGTTGCAAGGGGTTGACCGTATATCGCGACGGCTCTCGCGACGGGGTTTTGAACAATATTAGTGACAAGCCTAAAGAGACGGAAAAACCAGTGGCACAGAATGTGAAGCGTCCTCGTGAATTAAAGGCTGATGTGCTTCGTTTTCGCAATAATAATGAAGATTGGTTGGCTTTAGTGGGGTTGCGTGCGGATGGGACACCTTATGAGATATTCACAGGAAAATGCGATGACAACCGATTGCCCTTACCCAAGAGTGTAAAACATGGGAAAATCATCAAAAACCACCATGAAGACGGTACGAAATCTTATGATTTCCAATATGAGGATGTGGATGGTTATACAGTAACTTTCAGCGGTTTGAACCGATGCTTCAATGTGGAGTTTTGGAATTATGCTAAAATGATTTCCGCCATGTTGCGTCACGGTCTTCCTGTTCAAAATATTTGTGATATTATTGGTGGACTTAATTTCAGGGAAGAGTCAATTAATTCATGGAAAACAGGGGTGATTCGTGCATTGAAGAAATTTATTAAGGACGGGACCAAAGCGCTTGGTGTTATATGTCCGAATTGTGGGGCTGAAAATACCATGGAATTTAAAGAAGGCTGTTTGGTGTGCACCAACTGTTCTTATTCAAAATGTGGGAACTAAAGAGGTTCTGTATTTGGCTTCGAAGAAAATACACTAAAAGCAAACCGATGAGTGCATCAATTTTTGAGATTCATTATTTTATAATGAGACTTAATTATTATTGTACTGTAGCCGGATAAAAATGAATAGCAAAATGGTGAAGCCCCACAGCGAGGAGCCGCCATAGCTGATTAACGGGAGAGGGATACCAATTACCGGCATCAATCCTATCGTCATGCCAATATTGACAAACAGATGGAAAAAGAAAACGGAAGCGACACCATAGCCGTAAACCCTCACAAAGGCATTGCGTTGTTTTTCCGCTTGGGTAATGAGGCGGATGATTAATGCCAAATAGATGGCAATGAGAGCCACACAACCTAAAAATCCCCATTCTTCACCAATTCCACAGAAGATGAAATCAGTGCGTTGCTCGGGCACAAAGTTCAATTTGGTTTGTGTTCCTTTTAAGTAGCCTTTTCCAAAGAAACCGCCGGAGCCGATGGCAATTTTCGATTGATTGAGGTTGAAATCGGCCCCTTTGGGGTCCACACTTTTCCCCAAAATGGTGTCTATACGTTGGCGCTGATGTGGTTGGAGAATATCATTATAGGCATAGTTTACTGCGAAAATAAGGATGATAGACCCAATAAAAACAAGTATATTTCGGGTAATATATTTTTTATCATTATTGATAAAAAATGATATAATTAATGCAATTACAAGAAAAGTAATGGTATATAATTCGTTGAAATAAATAGTAAAGATAAAAAGGAGTATGGCTAAGAAACCGAGAAAAATGATAAAAGGACTAAATCCTTCCCTGTAGAATAAAATGATGAAAGAGAAGAAAACAAGTGCAGAACCAGTGTCATCTTGCAATAAAGCGATACCTGCAGGAATTAATATAAGGATGAAGGCGTATATCCAAATCATCTTTTTCTCAGACGAGGTTTTGGATTCACTAAAAAGTTTTGCCAAGGCGAGTGCAGTTGCAAATTTAGCGAATTCAATGGGCTGTAAGCTGATACTTCCTATTTTAATCCATGCTTTGGCTCCGGAAATTTCGGTTCCTAAAAACAAGACTAAAATATTGAGCAATAGAAAAAAGATATAGATAGGGTAGGCGTAGGTTTGAATCAGTTTGTTGTCAATAAGTAGGATAGCGATGGCTGTTGCCACGGAAATGAGAATCCATATAAGTTGCCGTCCGTAGTATGTATTGAGGGAGAATAGCTCAAAATCACTGCCTGGCTTGTACGAAGTTGAGTAAATAGTTAGCCATCCGATGAGCACGAGAATACCGTAAAGAATAATCAGTACGTTGTCGAAACCTTTATGGACGGTGGTATGTGAATGGCCAAACATATCTTAACGAATTAATTTAAGCGAAGTCATGCGTTCTTCTAAGTCGGTACGTTTTATTTCGCGATGAAGGTAGTATTCAATAATAAGGCTGGCGATGGGAGCTGCTACGGAAGCCCCGAAACCGCCGTTTTCAACAAGAACAAAAACGGCTATTTTAGGATCTTTGGCTGGTGCGAAACAGGCAAATACAGAGTGGTCGGCACCATGCGGATTTTGTGCCGTCCCTGTTTTTCCGGCAATGACGATATCGTCCATTTTGGCAGAACGCCCCGTCCCTGAAGTTACTACGCACAGCATCCCCTCAATAATGGCATCAAAATGCCGCTGTTCAATATCGCAATATATCTTTTCATTATAGCGTGTGTTAGGCTTGTTTTTAGCCCCAATGGCCTTTACTACGTGTGGTTTGTAGTACCATCCCCGATTGGCGATAATTGCCATGAAATTGGCCATTTGTAGCGGGGTGCTGCCCACTTCTCCCTGCCCAATACCCATGGATACGATAGAGTTCCCATTCCAATGTCCGTTGTATTTTTTGTTGAAATACTCCACGCTTGGAATGATTCCGGAAGATTCGTAAGGGAGGTCTGTATTAAATTTTTGTCCAAATCCCAGACTGTTAATATGGTTCTTCCATGCCAAATATCCATCTTGAATGGATTTGTAGCGGGAATTAGAGACTGTGTTGTAAAAGGCGCGGCAAAAATAGGTGTTGCAAGAACGCTGTACCGCCTGCACCAAATTGATACTGCCGCAACCGTGGCAATGTACAATATGGTTGCCAATGCTGTATCCTGCACCACACGAATAAACTGTATTACGAGTCAGGACACCTTCTTGTTCCCCAATCAGTCCATTGGCTAATTTGAACGTAGAACCAGGCGGATACATAGCTTTTAATGCGCGATTATACAACGGTACATTGATGGAATCCATCAATAATTTGGCATAATTCTTACTGCGCGCTTTCCCAACTAATAAATTGGGGTCATACGACGGGGTGGAAACAATGCAAAGGATTTCTCCTGTTTGGGGCTCAATGGCAACGATACTTCCCTTTTTATTGGACATTAATTTTTCTCCAAATTTTTGCAATTCCACATCAATTGTGCACCATAAATCTTGCCCTGGTTCGGCAGGGATATCTTCGTCTCCGTTTTTATAAGGCCCTTTTTCCCGATTATTGACATCCACTAAAACCATTCGTTTCCCTTTCACCCCTCTCAATTCTTCTTCATACGATTTTTCTATGCCGCTAATACCGATGTAGTCGCCCATTTGGTAGTAGCTGTCTTTTCGTATTTGTTCATCATTCACTTCCCCAATATATCCTAAAATGTGGGCTGCTACGGGAATAGGGTAATGTCGAAGCGTACGATTTTGCACGAAAAAACCGGGAAAACGGTATAGCTTTTCTTGCAAAAAACCATAATCTTCTTTTGACATCTGTTGTGCAAATACCGAAGGAAGAAGGGGAGAATAAGCTTTGGCTTTCTCTATGCGTTTGATAAATTCTTCTATCGGAATATCCAAAACATGACATAGGTCTAAAGTATCAAAGATCGCTCCCTGATCAATAGCTTCTTTCATTTCTTTGGGAATCACCATCAGGTCGTAGGCTGCTTCGTTGTAAACGATGAGTGAATCGTTTCGGTCAAAAATGAGTCCGCGTGGAGGAATGACATTTATTTCCCGGATAGCATTCCGGATAGCATCTTCTTTATAGCCTTTCTCAATGATTTGCAAGGAAAACAACTTAATAACATATATAGCCATGAAAAAAATCATGACAACAATGATGATGTTTTTCCGTTTCTCAAGGAGGGGATTCATTATTTAGTACGGCAACTTAATTCAATGGCTAAATCGCGGAATGGCTGTTTGTTTTGTTCGGGACAATTAATGTTCTGTAAAATTGCTAAAGCTTGAGATACTAATGAATCAATGTATTGTTCCGATTTCTTCTGAATATCAAGATTTTGGTATATGGTTTTTACGGCTTCAAACTTTTGTTTTTCATCAAAATCAGAAGAAGAAAAATAATATTGTAAATCTTTTTTCTGTTGGTTATCAGAATCTTTTAATGCCCGAAGATACGGATAAGTTTTTTTATTCTCACGTATATCGCCGCCTATTTTCTTGCCGAAAGTGGTATCATCCCCATAAACATCTAATAAATCATCCTTAATTTGGAAGGCCAAACCGATATAAATACCAAAATCGTAGATGGCATTTTGGTTGGTGACGGAGGTCTCCGAAAGAATTGCCCCTGCTTTTAAGCAGCCTGCCAACATTACGGCGGTCTTATTGCGAATCATATCAATATAATCCTCAATATGAACCGTTTGCTGTGTTTCAAAGTCCAAATCCCACTGTTGGCCTTCACATATTTCCAAGGAAGTTTGGGCAAGAAGTTTGGAAAGAGCGATAACAGTATCGGATTTAGCGTTGGTATGTAGCATCTCTTGCAGCGCGAGGGTGGCTAAGGCATCTCCTGACAAAATGGCGATATTCCCATTCCACTGGCGATAAACGGTAGGTTGCCCCCTGCGAATGTCAGCGTTATCCATGATGTCATCATGAATCAGCGTAAAATTATGCAACATTTCAAAAGCCGCTGCAGGATGCAAAGCTTCGGTGAGGTTTCCACCAAAAAGTTTGGTACTCATGAATACCAAGCGTGGACGAAGTCGCTTTCCACCTTGCAGAAGGGTATAATAAATAGGATTATATAAATTTTGTGGTTCTTTTTGCCACGTAATTTCTTTAAAATATTCTTCTAGTCTTTCCAAAATAATTATTTTACATAATAGGTTAGTCTCATATTAATGCTCGCTCTTTTGTTTTTGGAAGAGGTGTTGAACGCTCCGCCCCATGTATAATCTTCATCACTTGAATTGGGAGCCGTAATTTGAAATACTCCCATGTTAGCACTTTTTAGATGACCTAATTTTGAACCGGAATTTTGAGCTATTGTTTCTGCACGCAGTTTGGCATCCTTGGTGGCATTTTCTAACATTTCAATTTTCAGGTCCGCTAATTGGGTGTAGTAATACTCCGGCTCGTATGCTTGAATCGTTACCCCTTGACTTAACAAGTCGGCAATGTTATGATGAAGAGTTTCAATTTTTTCCACTTCTTTGGATTCAATACGTACGTTTTGTGTAAGAATATAGCCTGAAAAAACGTAATAACTCCGTTGGGAAGCCCTGTCGTAATTGTATTCCGTGTCTTCCCGGTTTGTTACGGATTTAAAAGTGATTTCCGCATCGGTTATGCCTTTTTCTTTTAAATATTTTTTGACAATTTCTGTCTGTTGTTTTAGTTCTTCGTATGCAGTTTTCATATCCATATTTTTAACGCTATAGTAAAAGTTATAGACGATCAAATCGGAAGTGAAATCTTTTTCAGCAAGACCAACCACCGAAACGGTTTGAACTGGTTTTTTTGCTTGATAGAAATAATTGCCGATGACAAGGGCAGCCAAAATGAAACTGATTCCCAAAATAATGCTGATAACGATTTTTGCTTTGGATGACATGATGGTAAAATTTATGGTTTATAATAATTGGAATAACGTAGGAGCAAGTTTAAAATTGTGCAAGAAAATGATTAAATTTGTCCGCAAAAATAATAAAATAAAGATGATAAAAAAAGGTGGTTTTACAAAAAAAATAGATACTCCGATAGGGACTGTTTTGATTGAGGCAGATGAGGAAGGCATTACGGCTCTCCATCCGATAGAAGCGACTAAAATGGTTGAAAACAAAGAATCTCCTTTGATTATGGAAACGGTTCGCTGGCTGCAACTGTATTTTGCAGGAGAGAATCCCTCTTTTATACCCCCCATCCATTTTAAAGGGACACCATTCCAATGTAAAGTATGGAAAATGTTGTTGCAAATACCTTATGGGGAAACGACTACTTATGGGGAATTGGCGCGACAAATTTCTAAATCAATGTCGGCTCAAGCCATTGGGCAAGCCGTGGGACACAATCCGATTGCCATTATAGTTCCATGCCACAGAGTGGTGCGAACCGATGGTTCCATAGGTGGCTATGCGTATGGTGTTGAAATGAAAAAACGGCTCTTAGGGATAGAAAATATACTACTTTAGTGGGTTTATTGTTTTAATTTATAGGATGTTCCCCATTATTTGTCTTCTTTCTAAATAATTCTTAAAAAGGGGAAATACTATTGACAACGGGTGAGTGAGGTTGTATATTTGCATCTCTAATATCGCTCAGATGCTTCTAAAAAAACTT
>JAEEUY010000250.1 GCA_016290715.1 Bacteroidales bacterium | reverse complement strand
TGTTCCGGGCTCACATGTAATGGTGAAGGAAGAACATTTGGGTGAAAAAAATGTTCTGGTTGCCCATAAGCTATTCACACAATAGAGGTATAGCGTATGCAGCGGACTACAGTTACTAAATTCAACTCACAAATGCAACTTTGCCCCCCCACTCCCCAATCCGACGGTTCCGCATAATGCCCGTGCGAGTGTGGTTGGCCGCCCCGAACGGCACCACAGCTTGAGGTAACGTCCGGCGGTCTTTGCCGGAACTACTCCTCAAGCAACCATTTCCACACCGACATGACCGAAATGTATCTGCCATCCACTTCCAATTCCCGGTCCTCATTGTAGGTAATGATACGCAAATCATTATACGGGAGACGTTTGCATAGTTTTACCAATCCCTGCGTTTCACGCAAAAAGGCACTGCCGGACTCATCGTCCAACTGATAGCAGACCTGTATGGCCAATTCCTTTTCAGGCACCACGAAATCCACTTCTGTATTGTAATGATAGAAAAAAACATTGTCGTCCATGCCGAAACGCCGCAACAACGTTACCGCCACCATATTTTCCAGCAGTGCTGCCCTATTGCTGAAAGTCAGCAGACTGATAATGCCGTTATCCACAAAATAATACTTGCGGTTGGTCTCGCGTCCGGTGAAATGGTCCGCATAATTTTTGATAGGGAATATCAGAAAGGCATCCCTGGCATATTCGGCATAGTTAAGCACAGTGTTTTTTGACACTTTTGTACCTGTGGAGGCAAGCATGTTTGTCAGACGGGTCAGTGCGATGGGCTGCATGACACTTTCGGCCAGCTTCAGGAACATAAGTCGCAAGGCAATCTTGTTTTCAACATTATACCGCGCAGCTATATCTCCCAAATATATCTTTTGATACACAGAAAGAAGGTATTCGCGTTTGTTGGGAAATGTAGCGTATTCCGGAAATCCACCGAAACGGAGATACTCATCCATCCGGTCTGCCACTCCGGCATAATCCTCCGAAGTCAAACAATATGGATTTATTCCGTCTGCCAGCAAAAATTCAGGAAAACTGAATGGAAAAACATGCCGGACCATGTAACGGCCACCAAGAGTCGTCGCCACATCAGAACTGAGCATTTGGGCATTGGATCCGGTGATATTGACAATATAGTCCTGGTCTGCCAGCCTTCTGGCAAACTTTTCCCAACCGGATATGTTCTGCACCTCATCAAGGAAAAGCATCGGTTTCACCCCACCCATCTCCTCATGTACAACCAAAATCTCATTGAAATCCTGCACCTCAAATCCGATAAGGCGGTCATCCTCAAAATTCAGATAAAGAATTTCATCCCAACCATGCCCTTTTGACAGAAGTTCCTGCACGCGTTGGAAAAGTAAAAAAGATTTTCCGGAACGACGCACGCCGACAAGCACCTGGCGGAAGTTGTCATAAAATGTGAAGTCCCGCTTTACCAGCTTGACTTTCTGAATCATTTTCCTATTTTCAAGCAGAATTTCCTTCAGTGTTTCCCTGTTTACCATAATCCATATTTTATACGATGCAAAAATAATAAATTTTGGCTTATGTTTGGACTAAAATTTAAAAAAAATTAATTTTGGCTTAATTGGAGACCAAAATTACAATTCGCCCATTTCGGCTTATCTTCAGACCAAAATGGATTCATTATATTGATTTCCTGCAAGGGCGGGATGAACGCAGCCAGTGGAATGCGTAAAAAAATTCACTTTTCCAAAAGTGAAAAAATGCTAAAAATTCACTTTTCCAAAAGCGAAAATTGTCCATTACGTCGAATGAAAACCATTTTCCTCGTCTTTGGGAGGCGTTGGAACGATTTTCCAGCAGCCGTTCTTATTGGCGCCAACTCTTTTTATCAAATTGTTTTCTTTTAGAAACTGTAAATCCCGCTTGATAGTCTTATCAGAAACTGCAAGCAGTTTTGACAGCTGCATCATCGTTACCAGCTTATTTTCTACTATACACTCAAGGATTTTCTTTTGCCTGTCATTTATTGAGAGCTGCATTCAACTCACAAATGCAACTTTGCCCCCCCACTCCCCAATCCTACGGTTTCGCATAATGCCCGTGCGAGTGTGGTTAGGCCGCCAAAAAATTTTCTTGTTTTTTGGCGTAACTATCCAAAAAAATTGTACTTTTGCAACTGATAATATTTTGCTTGTTTCTATATGATTAACGACAATACAGATAATATGTTATCAGTTCTTGATGAATATCTGCACAACAACGCCGATACCGTCAGTGCGCAAATCGCCTCCGATTTCCGCCACCGCAGGGTGGAAAAAGGCCTTACGCGCGATAAGGTGGCAGAACGGGCCGGTGTTGCCGTGAGCAACGTGACCCGATTCGAGCAGAAGGGGCTGATTTCGCTGAAAAACCTGATCAAACTGGCAATGGCATTAGGCTACACCTCTGAAATCAAAGGGCTTTTCGCCACGCCCAAATATTCCACCATGGAAGAGCTGACGCAAATTCGCCAAAACGCCGGCAAAACAAAAGCCTACAGGAAATGATTTACAATGAAATCCGGTCGAACTGCAGCGACCTGCTTTTATGCGAGATTAAAGCGTCATAATGGAATCACAGCTTTCAACTCACAAATGCTACTTGGTTCATCATCAACCTATAAAAATCACACCAAAAAGCGAAAAAAAGAGGTGCGACATAACGTCACACCTCTTTGTCTGGTTTTATTTCGCCTTTGCTACGCAAAGCCATTCATTTTTTCCCCGAAAAAAATTTATCGGAACATGCCTGGCGGGAGCATCATAAGTTTCATAGGGAGTGGAGAGGAATGAAAGTGTTAGGGTTGGTCACTTTTTTGCGTTTTCCAAAGTGCCATCGGATGGTTGCGGATGCGTCCGACAATTTCC
>JAEEUY010000022.1 GCA_016290715.1 Bacteroidales bacterium | reverse complement strand
TGAGGCCGGTTCTCATTGTAGTCCTGGTTCCATTCACCCGTGATTTCCCTCACATCATCCAGTGTCCTAAACAGATACGCATCAAGCACCGCACGGGGGGGAGCTGCCGTTGAACCGCTCTATATAGCTGTTCTGTGTTGGATGTCCGGGCTGTATGTACATCAGGCTGATGTCGTTGGCCTTGCACCATTCCTGGAATGTTCCGGCGATGAACTCAGGGCCGTTGTCGCAGCGTATGTTCTTGGGCTTGCCTGCTGTCCAGATGACCTTTTCCAATATCCGGATCAGTCGGGACTCGGGATGGAGATGGCGACCTCCTGCGCAACGGTCAAAATCGTCTAATATGTTAAGGACACGGAACTTCCGTCCGCATTTCAAAGAGTCCGACACAGAGTCTATCGACCATGTTGTGTTGGGGGAATCTGGCTGGGAAAGCGGACTCTTGACACGTGCAGGCAGCCGCTTGCGCAACCGGGTCCGTTTGTTGAAACTCATTGATTTGTAAATCCTGTACACTTTCTTGTGGTTCCATTTCCTGCCCGAACGCCGCAGACGGAGGAATATTTTGCGGAAACCATCCCCATAGACGGCCGCTTCCCTGATGGCTTCCTCCACTTCGCTGTCGTCCCGCCTGCTCTTGTAGTAGAAATACGATCGATGGAGCTCCATCAGTCCGCACGCCCGAGTGATGCTGACCTCGTATTCCTCCGTTATCTTGCAGACCAATTCCTTTTTCACCTCGGACTATAGAGCTTTTTTTCAATCACGTCACGCAGTATCTGGTTGTCTATCGCAAGGTCAGCGTACATCTGCTTCAGCTTCCTGTTCTCCTCCTCCTATAGTGCGTCCCATTCTTTAGACCATTTTGTTCCGAGTTAAGGTGATTGCTCTCTGCTGGTTTCACATTGCAAAATTACATTTTTTTTCTTTCGTTTCCTTTTTTGGGTTTTTTTTCGATTTTTAGGTGCGAAATGGAGCGTAGGCAGAGCCGGAGCGGAATGCAGCACCGAAAAATCTATGCGGCGTTTTTACCCCCATAGACACTCGCAGGGCATTGGTATCCAAGATTTTGGTGCAGCCGTCGGTGGTTGTAGAAATCAAAGTATCCCGACAAGCCCTTCCATAGTTCATGGCAATTTTCACACGGGTTCAGATAGACGTACTCCTGCTTCACACTCCGCCACAAGCGTTCAATGAAGATGTCGTCCAACGCGCGTCCACGGCAGTCCATACTGATCTTTATATCATTGCTCTTCAATAAATTGACATAATCCTCCGGGGTGAACTGGCTGCCTTGGTCGCTGTTGATGATTTCTGGCTTGCCGTAGGTGTCAATGGCATCGGAAATCACCGAACAACACCATTCCGCCGACATCGTGTTGCTCAGGCTCCAGCCTACCACAAAGCGTGAATGGACGTCTATGATGGCGAAAAGGTACATAAAACCGCGCCTCATGGGAATATAGCTGATGTCTATTTCCCATACATGGTTGCTGCGGTTGATGTCAAGTCCTTTGAGCAGATAGGGGTATTTGTATGCCTTCGGGTTCGCATGCGTGGTCCTCGCCTTCGGGTACAGTGTCCTCCAGCAGACCACCTCCATCAACCGTCGCAAACGCTTTATGTTCACTTTGTAACCCTGCGCCCGCAACCATGCCTGCAAGCGCCGCTGACCATAGAACGGAGTTCTGAAGTATTGGTGGTCAAGAAGTTCCATGATCTTCAGGTCTCATCACTTTCCGTGGAAGGCGTGTAATAGAAGGTGGAACGGCACAACCCCAACAAAATGCACTGCTGGCGGATGCTCAACCTCTCACCGTGGCAGACCATCCCACAACGCTCATTCACGCTCATGGAAACAGCTTTTTTTTAGAAAATCACATCCATCGTCAGTTCCCAGATGGTCTTGTACAGCTGCTCTATCAGCCTGTCTTTCTCGTCTTTTCCGTTGTTGGGCTCCTTGAAAATCTCAGCACTTTGTTCCTTCAGCTGCTTCTTCCACTGCACAACTTGGTTGGGGTGCAGTTCATACTTCTTGCACAGTTCAGACAGGGTCTGTCATTCCTGCATCGCTTCCAAGTCGACCTTCGCCTTGAACTCCGCCGTGAATTTCCGACGGCTCTTCTTGGTGGTATTGTTCATCTTTTTTGAATTTTGTGCAAAGATAATCACTTTAGCCGTTGGTCCAGTTTTTGGGGAGCATTATATTCTAACAAAACATGTCCTAAAATAACACATAATTTAATACATCTATTGACTCGTTTCTTTTGATCTCCATAATAGTTTTTCTACGTTGGATTCAATATCTGTTCAATGTGATATGAGATAATTTCTTTATTTTCAGTCACACTATTATTTTTGGGGGTATTCAACTGTCGAAATATATATAATGGAAAAAGGATTGTCCTGAAAAAAATTCTTAATAGCCTATTCTTTGAACAAAAAGACATATATTCAATCCAAGAAATATCTTTGTTCATATACATTAGTCTCACAGCTTGATTTACATCTTCATTAATTTTTTTACTCCACTCCGTAGAAGAATTTGTAGATATCCCTGAACCGAATTCATAAAAAACAAACGGAATGGGAAAATATAACACTTTTTCTCGCGCAGCAATCATCCACATCATACACAAATCTTCTGCATATTTTACCTCACCGTCAAATTTTTTTACATACTTAATTAAACTTTCTCGTTGATAAAAGGAATTCGCTCCTATAATATAATCCCTCAATATGAGATAATTTCGTCTAATTCCCATATAGTCATTGTTAATCCATGGGTGTAGATTTTTAGGATTACACAAATTCTCATGAATTTTTATTTCTTTATTGTCGTTTATTGAATAGAATATCATATTACCGAAATAGGCCGCTCCCTTGTTTTTCTCAGCATATTCAGTAAATTGGGCCAACACGGTTTCATTATATAAAAAATCCCCTGGTGAAATCAGCTTTACATATTTCCTGTCAATATGTTGCAGTGCATAAATGACATTTTTTACTGTTCCTTGATTTTTTTCGTTAGAGATCAATTTGTATGCAGTAAAATTATTTTCTTTAAAAAATTCGTCCACCATGTCAAAATGATTGATTTTAGATCCATCATCGCTGATGACAATATTAAAATCAATATCTTTTTGACAGATAATTGAACGCAAAGTATTCCGATATTTTATCCAATCAGGGTTATATGTTAATATGCAAACTGTAACTAAATTGCTCATTTTATCCTATTTAAAAGATTAACGAGAAAAAATTTATATTCTTCCTCTTTCAACAGAACTAACATTACTGCATATACAATTATTCCAGTAACAATACCTACCAATAACGTTATCAAACTATTATCAATGAAAGTTCTGACAACTAAAACCATCATTGCCATTACAATTGTCGCTATAATGCTCTTCCAAACACATCTCAACTGCCTCATTGCTCCAAAACCGAACAAGCGTTTTGCCATAATAGTATTTATGTAAAAACATATTATCGCTGACACTGCTCTTCCTATAACAACAGCTTTCAAACTTATTGGGAATGTTATCACCATAGTAAAGGCGATAATGGGAATTTTGCACAAGTCAATTTTGAGAAACAAGTCAGACCTTCCAATTGCATTTAATAAATTGAGATTCAATGAACTAATTGGCATTAGAACATAGCTGAATGCTAACCAAAATAGTAAATCAGATGCTTGATGCCATTTCTCACCTAACAAAACAAGTATAATTTCATCAGAGAGAACGGCCAAACCTACCATAGCAGGAAAAACAACTAATGCAGAAAGTTTTATTAATCTTTTAAACGCTGAAATTAGTTCATCACCTTTGCTTTGGAGGGTCGACATTAACGGGAATGTGGTGTTGATTAATACAGAATTCAACG
>JAEEUY010000249.1 GCA_016290715.1 Bacteroidales bacterium | reverse complement strand
CTTGCCCTTCTTGAAGTTCACCATCACCAGTAAGGGCGAAAACCGAATGTTCATCATGGTCATGTTTTTTAGCAATTGCCGCACCGATAGCCACAGAGAGGCCTTGACCGAGTGAACCGGAGGCAATTCTAATACCAGGAAGACCTTCTGCCGGAGTGGGATGCCCTTGCAGTCTGGAACCGATTTTACGGAATGTACCAAGCTCATTTACAGGGAAATAACCGCGGCGGGCAAGGATACTATAAAGCATCGGAGAAATATGCCCATTGGACAAAAAGAACATATCTTCGCCACGACCAGAAATTGTGAATTGTGCAGGATTAATATCCATTATCTCAAAAAAGAGAGCGGTAACCACGTCAGTACATCCTAAAGATCCCCCTGGATGACCTGACTTGGCATTAGAAACCATACGAATAATATCTCTACGCACTTGTGCGGCAATTTCTTGTAACTGCTCTATAGTCTTCATAATCTAAATAAATTTCTATTCTTTATGGATAAACTATTTCAATTCATTTTGACGAACCAACTCATCATCAAGTTGAAGAAGATAGTATGACCCCAATGCCATCAACAACTCTAAATCCCCATTGTAAAAAGCGTCTTTTGATACCTCAATTTGACCACGCAAGGGACCTTCGGTAGTCAGTTTATACTTAATGATGAATTTGTTTTTATCATTCAGCCAAGCCCATTGATTTTTCCAAAGATCGAAATGGGTAAAAGAGTATCTATTCCCATTCAAAGTGATAGTTGATTTCCCATTCAAATTCAACTTGCTCATAGCGAGATCTTCTACATCTTTGTCCTTACGAAGCGTAACATAGGGCAAAAAGAAGCCCATCCGCTTTATTGTGTAAGAAGCGCCAGCAGTTTCCAAGCGAACAAGCGTTCCTTCATCGTGCAACAAATCAATAGAGGCATAACGATCGTTGCCGACAACAATTTCGTAATACTTTTTGGTGATTTCAGGTTTAACCAGTTGAAGAATCGTAACTGGATTATCTTTTAAGAATTTATATTCCATAATTACAAAACAACTTCTTTAGAAATTTTTGCGGCTATATCTGCAAATTCCTCTGGGGTAAAATTGCAATGTGGATTAGCGAAATTAAGATCATTAACAGCTGAAATAGGAACCAAATGAATGTGTGTATGAGGGACTTCTAGACCAACCACAGCAATGCCTATGCGGGCGCATGGGACACATTTTTGAATAGCGAGGGCGACTTTTTTGGCAAAAATCATCATATTAGCCAAAGAATCGTCATCCAAATCGAAAATATAATCATTTTGCACCTTGGGGACGACCAAGGTATGCCCTTTCTTGAGAGGGTTGATATCCAAAAATGCAAAATAACGGTCATTTTCGGCGATTTTATAGCACGGAATCTCTCCCTTAATGATTTTGGTAAATATTGTATCCATTAGCGCTCAATTTTTAAGATTTCGAACTTTAATACACCCACCGGGGCATTCACTTCGGCAATTTCTCCTTGTTTCCTTCCGAGAAGACCTTTGGCAATCGGCGAAGTAACCGAAATTTTGCCTGCTTTAAAATCAGCTTCAGACTCGGGGACAAGCGTATAAGTAGCCTCTTTATTACGTTTCAGATCTTTCACTGTAACAATAGAATAGAGCAGCACTTTAGACGTGTCCAGTTTTGATTCATCAAGTATTCTTGCGTTTGCAATCAACGTTTGCAATTTGGCAATTTTCATTTCCAACAAACCTTGTGCTTCTTTTGCAGAATCATACTCTGCGTTTTCCGAAAGATCCCCTTTATCTCGTGCTTCTGCAATCATTGCAGAAATACGGGGGCGTTCAACAGATTCTAAATGAGCCAATTCTGCCTTGAGAGCAGCCAAGCCTTCTACTGAATAATATTTAATTTCACTCATAAATGCGTATATTTCAATATAAAACAAGACTAAAGAGGCCATAAAGCCTCTTTAGTTTCAAAAAATAAAGAATTCTCTATTAAAGAGCTAATTTCAAACCGAAAGCGTGGTTACCGCCCCACTTATTGGTGAAACGATAAGAGTAATCAAGATACAATTTAGCATTGCCTTTGTCTTTCTTTTGAAGTGGAATACCCACAGTAGCGCCTGCAGATGGGCCGGAATAGAATGTTGTGCAGTTATCCACGTTGTACATACCAGCTTCAAAGCTATAGCCGGCACGAACCATAAAAATCTGCCCTAAGCCATATTCCAAGCCTACCGTAAAGAGGTCGCGGGAGAAGGCATTAGCGGTAAAAGAAGCAGCCAAAGTAATACGATGAGCGGCATCGTCACGCGTCAACAAAGCATCCTCCTTGTCTTCCTTCGTCCATCCTTCATATTTTTTACCCCAAATCAAGAAATCGTAAGAGATACCTAAAACCAACATGGTAGGAATTTCGTATGATGCTGAACGGCTTTCAAAAGTTTGTTCAAAATCTTGATTGGTGGCCACTGCTCTATGAGAGAGACCATCTCCGGAATAAGACATCGGCGTACCAATATTTTTCAAGGTTAAACCAATTTTAAAATTCTTGAATTTACCTGTCAGATACTGAACGCCTGCGTCAATGGCGAATCCTGATGCTTTGGCATCATCGGCACCCGTTTCAGAAACAATCTTAATAGAAACACCACCGTAGATATAATCGTTGAATTTTTTAGAATAATGCAAGGCTATGTAAGTCAATTTGGGAGAAAAAGTACCCATATTACCTTCTGGTTGTGCTTCAGTAGTCTTCGTAATATCACCAAAATTCATGGTAAAGAAAGAAAGACCCAATACACCAAAATCGCGTACTTGCTTGGTTTCTTTATTCGTAAATTTGAGCGATTGGGCGATTGCGAATGAGCTGATGCCTATTTGAGAACCGACCAAATAACGAGTATGAGAGAAAGCCAACTCTGTTTTATTAACGAAAGCAAGTCCACCGATGTTAGAATAGATCGCTTCCAAGCCTCTCACTTCGGCGACACCAGCAGTTCCCCAACCAGAAGTACGAGCCCACGGATCAATCAAAAGATGCTGTGCACCTGCTTGTCCTGAACGGTCGCGGTTACCCGCGTACAAACTAACTGATAATGCTGTAAACAAGCTTATCAATGTGCAAATAATTAATGTTCTTTGTATTTTATTCATGATTCTTACTTTTTGCTAATTAATAATTTTGTTAGAAAGCATTTAAGTCAGTAGGACGCATAGCCGCAAAGAATTTCAACGTTTTTTCACCGATACCAGGGGCATTAACATGAATGATATAAATACCACTGGCGATTGGAATATTTGCTGAATTCTTCATATCCCATTCAACATACGTATCATTGTTACCTTTGGTTAATTTTCGTACCAAAATACCGTTAACTGTGTATATGGAAATGGTAACTTCTTTATTTTGACCATTTTCATTGCAAACTGGCAAATTCACAATCTTAACATAGTTTTCCAATGCCGTACCTTCATACGTAGAATAGCCATAGTATGGATTCGGAACAATATTGATTTCGTCTAAGATTTCAGAATGAACTTCTGCTACATTGGTCTGAACTGCAATATTCTTCGTAGTGAATGAATACATTGGGAATTGGCTGTTTTGAACAGTTTCCGGACCATTGCTTTGGTTAAATGAGTATCTCATATAAGGACGGGAGACGCGCAATTTAATCATCACATCATTTGATAACCAATTGTCTTCTTGGAACATAGCAGGCATTGGAATACTTGTCCACATTACATTATTAAAAATACGCATTTTGTCTCTCTTTCTATTGGCATTGTCATAGTCCGTAACATTCACGAAACCATTAAATTTGCTCATCAGCCAAGCGCCTTCATCATAACGACCGCAATCGTAAGTAGCGGAGTACGAACGACCTGTAACAGCCTCAGAAGTATAGGCACGGGTACCTGTATTTCCTGTACTTCCCACAATATAAACGAAGTGTTTACCACCCCAAACCGGCGTACCATATAGTTCTGGGGTTGCCAAATTCATATATTGTTCAAACAAATAATTGAAAGTGGCTTCATTGAGTTCCTCACCTTCACGAGAATAAGCATATACTGAAG
This sequence comes from Bacteroidales bacterium, assembly GCA_016290715.1. Classification (GTDB taxonomy): domain Bacteria; phylum Bacteroidota; class Bacteroidia; order Bacteroidales; family WCHB1-69; genus UBA1756. Next base: position 25,602 of record JAEEUY010000249.1, on the reverse strand, counting down.
TAGGATTGAAGAGCATATCGTTACCATTGTTGGCCGTATCGGCAGAGTTTTCAGAGAACATAATATTCAGACGTTCACCTGTTTCCACATTAATAGCATAACCCGGGAACCAACCCATACCATCCCCAGTACCATCCGGGTTGCCATCCTTGTCAACGGATGGATGCTTACGTGGCTCATGACAAAGAGCGCCACCTTCCGATTTAGTATAATCGTCGCAAGATTCCAGAACAACACAACGGGTCCACTTCGATTTATCTGGCGTAAGGACAATATCAACAGAATAGAGGTTCGTCATGGTTTGATTCCATCCATTAGGTACAGCATAAGAAGTGAAAGTATAATAGGATGGTGTCGGCTCATTACCACCAATTACATCAGGAGTGATATATTTGGCTTGAGGCCCGCCATAATATGGGGAAGACAAAACGTATGGTGCCCAAGTGCCATAGACTGCTCCCTCGAATTGACTTTCTGGATCTTTCCAAGCACGTGCTTTCCAAGTGCTTGAAGAAAGTAATCCGGCCGGGACAACCATGAAAAAGTCTTCTGCTTTCCACTTGCTGTACTCATCTTCTACCCCATCCTGCACTCCAGATGCCTCTTGCCAAGGCCCTTTCGATTGCTGACCTGCACGAATCCAGTTAGATGGGCAATCGGCATCAGAATCATAAACACCGCCCAACCATTGTTTCGTCGGATCGGCATAAGTAATGGATGAACCCAAGAAATCGGATTGTGCGAAACGGGTATAAAGTATATATGCTTTGTTAGGATTAGCTTTTATTGCTTTTTGTACATACGAATTAACTTCTGATTGATGCATTGCAAATTGGGCGTTGGTAAGCGTTAATGAAAGACCATATTCCATTACAATTTGCTCATTGTTAATACCGATAGTTGCTTCGGAGAAGATTGAATCTTCCACATTGCCATTATCATCCAGCACTTGCAAAACCCATGTGGTGTTATCTGTAACATCATCAGCTGTTTCTAAGAATTTCACAATAAAATCTTTCGGTTGAACTTTTAATGGGTTCACCACTTTTATGTTCAATGGACCATAATTATTTTTGTAAGTGATTCTATCTATTTTGCCGTTGTTGGCAGGATCCATAATTTGGTCACGGCATTCATCCGTCATATCCAAGAAGAAACCGCCGTTTCCTTGGCCTTCAATACGGGTAATCATTGGCTGTGTACCATATACCGAATTCATAACGGTACCTCCCGATTCCGGAGTAGGATCATGAGGAATGCCCACATACGGTTTGTAGCCATTGTTTTTATCACCGATATTTCTACGGCCAGCCAAGAAAGTAGTCTTTTGTCCCAAAAGTCCGGCACCTGTTTCATCATCCAAGGTGAATGGTTTGTATTCATTATAAGCGTAAGCCAATACTAAGAAGAAGTATTTCTTATGATTGATCAACTTCGTGGAAGTGGTTGCGAAAGCATCATCGGTAATGAGGAAAGAGTGTTTAATACCAGTATTTTCTCCTCTAACCATTTCGGTAGCTACAGAAGTACCTAAAGCATCATCATAAATCCAATTCACCAACTGACCGATAGGAGTACCATTTTCACGGTAGTTTTCGATATCGCATTGGGCAATCAATCTGATCTTATCCAAATCACCAATATCTGTTACACTAACCGTTTCGTTTGCACATTGGTAAATCATATAACCTTCAAAACGATATTTTCTATCATATACGGTAGTAACTTGTTGAGTGATTGGGTTCGCATGAAGAATGATAGTATCGCGACCATCAATGGTAGCATGTACAGAGTCATATTCAAAAGCTTGATGCGTAATAACAGTATCGCGACCATCTATTTGAACCGTATCCGATACATAAACGTATTCTTCATCGACGCGGGATTCAGGAATAGAGGCATCTTCTTCTTCATAATCTTCATTAAAGGTAGTATAGTTGTTACTACCACGAGCATTGGTCAAATAAAGAATCAACTGATTTTCCATCTCTTCAATGGTAACATCTGGAGCATCTGGACCATCCAGAACTTTGAAACAGTTTTCAAACAAAGCTTGACAACGGTCGTCAGCAATTTTCAATGCATTTACAGACTCCATTGCTCCACCGCTGGTAGCACGTGCCCATGGAATACCCACGGTAATATAATTGACAGCCCCTGCTTTCAAAGTAAAAGGACCAGCAGATTGCATAAAACGACGGTCGGCCGGTGCGTTCCCCACCGCTTTTTCAGTCCAGCCATCAGGACCATATTTAGTAACGTTTGGATCCTCACCCAACGTACCCCAATTACAAGGGTCGGTCAGACCAGGGAACATAAAGTCGCAAGGAGGACCATCTGCGCCATTAACCGGGTGTGCATTAGCACCATATTTCATTTTTAAATTATCTTTCCAGATTCCGCGCAACATATTATAATATTCATAAGCAACGGAAGGGTCACCTACGGTAGAATTATCGTTATTATGGTAAACGAATCTTCTCATTCCGAAACGTTCATTATCCTTAATACCATCACCGAAATTCACACCATTGATTGCTTCCGCTCTAATCATAACCAAAGAGTCAACAATCATAGAATCAGGATAATTTTCAGGATCCGGATACCAAGAAAAAGCGCCTAAAGTACCATCATTGCCTACAATATCACAGGAACCATTCATCGTAGGACCGAACTTACCATCTCCTTTAAACGATGGGTTATCATATCCATCGGGATCCAAGTATGGACCTTGGAAGAAATCGACACCAACCGCAGGGGGCTGGCTTCCATAGTGTTGAACCAAACCTTGACCATCGACATTGGTTCCATTATAGCAATATCCCAAACCACGTTCCACATCGCAACCCACATAGTCATCATCTGCATAACCCAAATCCGGGTCAACCCATTGTGAGAAATAGGTGTTGGTCAAGTCATAAGTTGAACGGTTAATGATTTCGTAGGAGTAGAAAGTCATATTATTCAAGTCATCATTGGTAGCGAAGCCAAAAGCTTGAGCTCTAATTTCCAGACCAATAGGGGCACCATTTGATTCAGTGTGCGAAGCTCCTTTATCATTGAAAATCCAATAAAGAGTAGCATCACCTTTCAGCACGTGGTCGGCATAAACCATACCCGAAGAGATACCTTCTCTTTCTTCAGGAGTTTTCGGTAGTTGTCCAGCGGCTGCGAGGGCTCTGTTGGCAGAAGTCCACGGACAAAGGTCGTTGGCCAAATCGTAATATGGGTAATCACCGGCAGCAGGGTTATAAACACCATCTTCATCATAATCGAAGAATGGAGCCAAATACTTGGATTGGCCCAAAGCGACATCTCCATGGGCAGGCCAATCGCGAATGCTGTTCGGCATTGCATAATCACTATTCTGCCAATTATTAATATGATTTTCCACCTCTTCTCTGGTTATTTTGAAATGTTTATCGTATGCTCGACAAACATCTTGAGAAACTGCAGCACCATTAACAGTAAGAGGGCCTGTCCAGAAGTCATCACCTCTTTGGCGGAAACGAACGGCAGCCAATTTCAACTGGTTATTTACATCCATACCACCGATCCACAAGGCAGCAGCGAACATAGAAGTTTTACCTGACCCGACGGGCACTTCATATTGAGCGATTTCATGGAACCACATCGTACCGTTGGTTTCAATATACGCTCTTACATTGTTGATTGTTAACTCATTCGAGTTAGTCGCGGGTAAACACGTAGAACCAGCGCGCGGTGTTTCGCTTCGTGGAACAGACATTACACCTTTAAACTTTTCAGCGTGTAACGCACTGGTAATCATCAGCAATGCTGCAAAAATTAAAATCTTATTTATATTCTTCATATTTATTATATTTTTCATGCAACAATTAATTAAAATGAAAATGAAACACCTAAGCGAACACGAGTTGGCATAGTGTAATTATACGGATCACGTATTAACATTCTATAATAGTCAGTATAAGATGCAACACTCACTTGAGAATTGATTTGTTGTTGATATTCTGATGCGGTTAAGTAGCCATCATCATCAGGATTTCCAGTATATTCATAAACGTAAATCACGTTTTTGAAGTTGAAGATATTCATCACTTCCAAATAAACATTCAGATAACCTTTTTTCGTTACATCACCTTCTTCATTCTTTTTCAAGTTAAGCAGGAAAGTTTTGTCCAATCTGATATCGCATTGGTAAATCCATGGCATATTGGAACCATTGATTGTACCGGAAAGTTGCGATTTGCCACCCATACCAAGAGCAGAATAAGGTTTGCTTGAACGGCTATAAGGGAGACCTGAACCGGCAGAGAAATTGATATTGATGCCCATATTTTCGAAAATTCTGGTTTCTTTCAATTTACCATTCTTTTCTTTCTTAACCGTAGGACCGTCATAATCAACACCTGCGCCGAAGCGATAATCAATATTGGCACTCAATCTGTGTCTTTGGTCGAAACTCAAGTTTGTCAGCGTTCTCAAGTTAGGTTGGCCTGATTGGATAATAGCCTTGCCAGAAGTTTCGGATGAACCGGTACCTTTAGCAAATTGTAACGTATAGCTTGCACGCAGGGTAACATTTTTCGTACGACGCAAGTCATAGCTCAAAGTAAAACCTTGAACCGTACCAAAGTCGATATTGTCAAATGAGTAATAAGTGGTAGGATATGCACCCGTATAACGATAAGCTTGAATTTGATTACGTTTTTCCGAATAGTAAGCAGCCAAACTAATTGCTGAATTTTCACCAATGGCTTGACGGAAACCAATTTCGTAATCAATACTTTGTTGTGGTTTCAAATTAGGATTATTAACAGAAGCGGCCGCAGGACCATATTTTTCAATCCACAAATAACTGATAGGATTCAAACGCAAGGCCGTAGGACGAGAGGTAATAATATTGTAGTGTGCATAGAAAAGAGATTTGTTAGATACAGGGAAAGAGAAAGAGAGACGAGGCATGAATTTCGGAGTAGGCTTATAATCTTCAAAGGCATCTGAACTAACTTTAGAAATGGCATTGGAGTCAATAGCATTTCTCAAGATAGGACCGCCGGTAGCACCCAATACGGTGGTCGGGTCGGTAACGATAGCACCTCTTGCATCGTACCAAGTATGACCATCACGGAAAGCGACGATGCTTGAATTTTGTGCATCTAATGTTTTATCCATTTGATTTACATAAACAACCCAGTCATCGGATGCATTAGAAGGAATCACATCATTATTTTGACCATCCAAGAACTTACCGCGAACATCTCCAACGGTTAAAGCATCTCTAAACAAATAAGGGTCTTTTAATACGGCTTGGTTGGCATCAAAATAGTCGATACGCAAACCCAAGTTAAACAACAAGGTTTGGATAGAGAATTTATCTTGGATATAAAATGCCATATAAATAGGTTCATACGCACCAATTTCATAAGTCTTATTGCCATTTTCGTCTCTTTTGTTAAAGAAATCATCAATATTTGTTTTCTTACGATTTCTCTTGGCACCAGTATAATCATAACCATAGTAAGAAATGTAAGAAGAACCTTGGTTGAATAACTCTTCCGGTGAGAACAGGCTCAAATCGAACTGATCAGGAGACATGTTGTCGATGTCAATCCAATCGGTACCATCAGGATTTAACCCTAAAGATTTACGTAAGTTTCTGTCGAAGTTTGTTTGATGGCCATTATTCAACAAGTCATACATTATCGTATCCACACCTACAATATAAGGATGATCCAAATCCAATTCGTTGATATGGCTATTGGCACTCGTTCTCATCAAGGTCCACAAACCGACAGGAGAGATTTCAAAATGACGAGAGGTACGTTTTTCAAAAATATAACCTAATTTGATATCATGGTTTTTCACTGCCAGTGATAAACTTGCGCTGGCCCCGATTTGCGTTTCTTCCGTACGTTCAAAACCATTATAAACAGAACCAGGAGCAGAGAACATACCATAAGGAGCGGATGCCCCTTGGCCATTTAAGATAGCACCTAATTGCTCATACAAAGTTTTATCGTAAGGAATGGTTCCAAAATAATCATAAATTCGGCTGACTGGGAATTCCTCCAAGAAATTCGTTACATAGTAAAGAAGTTGTGGATTAGAAATCAATGATTCATCGTTGCTACCAAAAGGAGTGGCACTAAATTCGACCAAAGAATCATAGTAGCCATTAAAGATGTGCATATTATGATAGGTAATATTGCCCATTGTAATGGTGTCATTCCCATCTGAAAATGATCTTGCACGATGCGTTTTGTAGTAACCTATGTGTCCATAGTCGAAAAAGTTCTCTTTATGATGGATATCTCTTGTCCATTGATTAACTTTGGTAAAGTTTACATTTATATTATACATTATATTACTAAACACGGAACTTGTATCCGGAGTAATTCTATGATTAAATTTTGCATTTACACGCCAAGTGGTATTTTGAGTAAGTGCCCCATTAGCAGAATTATAAAGGGCGCTTGATTGAGACCAGCTTCGGGCTCGTGTAAATTCATACATCCCCCCAATAGAGAAATTAATATTGTGAGATTTTCCTAACAAGAAATCCAATTTCCCTTGAAGCAGGTAGTTCCAATCGTATGCATGATCTTTAACCCTTTGTTTCTTGAAATTTTCAGAAGTCATATACTCGCCCGTAGCATAATTTGCGCCGAAATTAATTTCATCGTAGCGAATAGGGTTCTTCATCAAATAGTCGATGGCTTCGTCCGTTGCTTTCCATGAACCGCCTTGCAAAGGACGGCTGTCTTTATTGTAGGAGCCGTCAGCGGTAATCATAAAACCGATACGAGCGGGGTCAGTGCTTTTCTTTCCTTTCAAAAGCGGACCAGTTAAAGAGAAAGCCGCGAGGAAGTTGTTATATCCATCCAGTGAACCCATCAATTCGGCCGAACCGTGGAGGTTTTTGGAAATACCTTTCGTGGTAATAACGGTAAAAGAAGTACCGTCACCATATTCAGCAGGGATACCACCTTGAATCAATTCCACTTGCTCAATAGAGGCCATGGAAACACCACCTGTTCCACGAACAACCATTCCATCAATCATCGTTTGCTGACCATCAGCACGAGAGCCACGAACACTAGTCATTGAACCATCGATAGAAACAACACCTTCTGAACTTGCCAACGCTGCTGTAACTGAACGTCCAGGAGTTTTTCTAACTGCATCCACATCCAACACTGTTGAAGAGGTCGTGTTATCTGCATCAAAAACAGGCTCTTTCCAAACAATCGTAATTTCATCAATATCTTGTGCACCACAATTAATACTGAAGTTTTCAAAAATGGTTTTGCCATTTTCCAATTTTACACCTTGCTTTGTTCCTTTTTTCCCGCAAGACGTAATGAGAGATGCATCGAATTCGATGTCATACGTACCTGCAGAAACGCCATGCATCTGGTAATTTCCATCGCCATCAGTCATTGCATAATTGACCACATTGCCTTCCTTCTTCAAGAGAACTTGAGCAAATTCCAAGGCTCCGCCCGATTGGTCTGTAACGGTACCTTTAATTGTTCCCGATTGAGCCAACGCAAGACTGCTTAAAAGGACGATTATTCCTAGCGTCAAGAGTAACTTTTTAACCATATCAATTAATTTTATTAAACATTATATATTTCACACAAAATAAGGGTGTAAAATTACACATTTTTTTCGTGCAAATTTACACCCTCTACTGATTTTTTTAAAAATTTGTAACTATTTAATTATAAGGGCGTTTTAAGATTTCCGAATAAATAACTCCCTTCACTAATTCATCTTTGCTTAAATCAATAATGGAATTATTTTCTTGTTCATTGTCAATAATTTGCGATTCTTCCTCAACTCCAGTATCAGAAAAACTTTCTGATTTTTTGTTAAAATCTTGTTCTTCGTCAGCTATTGTTTCATAAGTAAAATATTTCTCATTTTTAGGATAAAAATTCGCATAACTATCGCTAGTTTCTTGCGATAAAAATTCCTCCTCTTCTGTGGAAAACATCTCTTCTGTTTCGGAATTCATCCTTTGAGGGCTTTCATTTTCCATGGCATATTTTTTTTTCGGTGGGGGCGTTGCTTTTTTCTTCTTTTTAGCACCAAAAAGAATGAAATAACCCACTACAATAGCAAGCGTAATTAATATATCTTTCATCGCTCATACTTTTAAGATTCGACAACCAACCATTAAACAAATTGCAAACATACAACAAATTTTAAGAATAAGCCAACTATGGTGGCAACGTTTTTAAAAAAAGTGCGTATTTTTGCCTCCAAAACCAAGCAATATGAAGAAGCCGACGGATACCCCCCTTATGAAGCAATATTTTCAATTCAAATCACAATATCCTGATGCGATTATGCTTTTTCGGGTAGGCGACTTCTATGAAACTTTTGGAGAAGATGCCATCAAAGCCTCCCAAGTATTGGGGATTGTCCTGACCAAACGCTCCAACGGCGCCGCCGCTTCCATGGACTTGGCCGGTTTCCCCCATCATGCGATTGACACTTATTTGCCCAAATTGGTACGGGCGGGTTACCGGGTAGCCATTTGTGAACAATTAGAAGACCCCAAACTCACCAAAACGCTCGTCAAGCGTGGCATCACCGAGTTGGTTACGCCCGGTATTGCCATCAACGACAAAATATTGGAGCAAAAAGAAAACAACTTTTTAGGCGCCATTCATCTCCAAGAAAAAGTAAGTGGCATTGCCTTTGTGGACATTTCCACTGGTGAGTTTTATTTAGCTGAAGGTGGTTTGGAATACATCGACAAACTGATGCAGAATTTCAAGCCAGCGGAGATGGTTATTCAGCGCAATATGATGGGAACTTTCAGGGAAAATTTCGGAGAAAAAATCCTATTAACCCCCTTTGATGATTGGGTTTTCACCTCAGATTATGCCGAACCGCTCTTAACCAACCATTTTCAGACCAATTCCTTAAAAGGCTTTGGAGTGGAAAACCTACCTAATGGCATCATTGCCGCAGGTGCCGCTCTCCACTACCTCAATGAAACACAGAAACATAAGACACAACATATCAACAAATTAAATAGAATTGAAGAGGAATTGTATGTTTGGTTAGATCGCTTTACCGTTCGCAATCTTGAATTGGTGCACTCTTCTAACGAAAATGCGATTACCCTTTTAGACATTCTTGACCAAACTCTCTCCCCTATGGGTGCCCGCCTACTAAAAAAGTGGGTATTGATGCCTTTGAAAGAGAAAGTTTTGATTGATGAGCGTTTAGATGTCGTCCAATTTTTAATAGAAAACAACGGGTTGCGAAATGACATGGCCAACCTCACCAAAGGCATTGGTGATTTGGAAAGAATGGGGTCTAAAATTGCTACAGGAAAAGTAAATCCGCGCGAATTGCTCCAACTTGCCAAGTCATTAAGAATTATTCAAAAGCTCCAACAACTATGCCAAAAACAAGCACAGAAATCCCTACAAAAAATGGGAGAACAACTCAATCCGTGCTTGAGCATTTGCGAGAGAATTGAAAAGGAAATCAGTGAAGATGCTCCCGTACAACTTAATAAAGGCAGGGTATTTAATCGCGGAATTAACGCTGAATTAGATGAACTCACCTCCTTAGCCCGTAACAGTCGTGATATATTAGCCGAAATTCAGCAGAGGGAATCCAATGCAACGGGCATCCCATCTCTGAAAATTGGATTCAACAATGTGTTTGGATATTATTTGGAAGTTACAAATGCCCATAAAAATAAAGTTCCTGCGGACTGGATTCGGAAGCAAACGTTAACCAATGGTGAACGTTACATTACCGAGGAACTTAAAGAGTTGGAAAGCAAGATTTTGGGAGCAGATGAAAAGATTATCAACATTGAAACACAATTATACAATCATCTGGTGCTGGATCTCATGGACTACATTCAGATGATTCAGCAAAACGCACGGATTATCGCACGAGTAGATGTGCTTTCATGCTTTGCAAGTATATCTATTTCAAATAATTATGTCCGGCCTAATATTGATGATAGTACCATCATCGACATTAAACAAGGAAGACATCCGGTGATTGAGGGGCAACTGCCGATTGGCGAACCATACATCGCCAATGATATCTACTTAGACAATGAGAAACAGCAAATCATCATCATTACCGGGCCCAATATGTCGGGGAAATCAGCCTTATTACGACAAACGGCGCTCATAGTGTTAATGGCACAAATGGGATGTTTCGTCCCTGCCCAAAGTGCACACATAGGAATTATTGACAAAATATTTACGCGTGTAGGGGCTAGTGATAACATCTCCACGGGCGAATCCACTTTTATGGTTGAGATGAATGAAACGGCCAGTATTTTGAATAACATTTCCCAACGAAGTCTGGTATTATTAGATGAAATTGGCAGAGGAACAAGCACTTACGATGGCGTATCCATTGCTTGGGCAATTGCAGAATACCTCCACGAGCAACCCGTTCATCGGGCCAAAGTACTATTTGCCACTCACTATCACGAGTTAAATAATATGGCAAGCCAATTCCAACGCATTAAAAACTATCATGTAACCGTCAAAGAAATAAATAATAAGATATTGTTTCTAAGAAAGTTAGAAAAGGGGGGAAGTGAGCATAGTTTTGGAATCCATGTTGCCCGAATGGCCGGTATGCCAGCATCCGTACTAAATCGTGCGGAAGATGTACTACATCAATTGGAAAGCCAGCATGGGAATAAGGATAAAAAGGCCCCGAAAATCAAGAAGAAAGAGAGTGGCTACCAGCTTAGTTTTATTGCTTTGGATGACCCACTTTTATTGGATATAAAAGAACAAATCGTAGGATTAGACATCAATTCCCTAACTCCTGTAGAAGCTTTAAACAAGCTCAATGACATTCAAAACCTATTGACGAAAAAAAAGAAATAGCTTAATTTTTCACCCACTCTGAAATTTTTCTTTTATCCCGAGTGATAAAAGCCCCTGGATATTGAATCTGTAGCACAGACATCACCTTATAGGCTTCTCTTTTTGAGAGAAAATTACCGACACGCACTTTATGATTGGGCTGGACGAAAATCGTATAAGCTTGAGCATCTATGCCGTTGGCGGCAAAATATTGATTTAATTCCGCCACCATAGCTTGGGCATTGGCTCCTGAACCTTCCCCTGAAAGCGAAGCAACTTGGATACAGAAAATATTAATCTTCCCTACCCTATCCCATGCTTCCATATGCTTCTCAACGGTAGCTTCCACCTGGGGTTCAACATCATACTGAACTTGAGAGAAAATCCAGCATGGAGCGCAAAAAATCAGCAAACAGAAAACGAGATTTTTCATGTCAGTTCTTGGATTTAAAAGCTTGAATACCTTGGTCTAAAAATTGCAAATATCTCTCCACATTCAACTCAGAGTATAAAGGGCCAGCCAACACTTCTCCATCAGGATCTAAAATAAGATAGCAAGGCTGGGAATTTTGGTGATATTTTTCCAAACTAATGAACATATTTTTATCCCCTAATTTGGTGATTTTTTCGCCCTCTTTGTTGGCAATATAATCTTCGGGGAGCAGATCAATATTTTTATCATCCACATAAAGCGTAGCAACCACCAATTCATTGGCAAATTTCGCTTTCACGCGGGGATCAATCCAAACGCTGGCTTCCACTTTTCTACAATTGGTACAACCATGTCCTGTCAGGTCAAGGAATATGGGGCGATTGAGTTTTTGGGCAACCCGCAAAGCCTGATCGTAATCAAAATAGCCTTGGATGCCATACGGAAGATGCAGTTTTTCTGCATAATGAGGCGTTTCTATCAAGGTGGCGGTTTCTTTTGATTGCCCCTCATCAGAGAAAAAGGAAGCAGTTTGTACTTCTTCACGAACGATATCCGGAATACTAAAATCTTGTGTTTCAATGGGTGGCAGCCAACCAGAAATTGCTTTTAGAGGGGCACCAAACATTCCAGGAATCATATAAACCACAAAAGTAAACACGAAAATGGATGAAAGAAAACGAAACCAATTTTTTTGGATAGGATACTCCGTGTCCGCTGGGAAACGAATTTTCCCAAGAAGATAAAATCCTAATAATGAAAATATTACAATCCAAAAAGCCAAATAGACTTCTCTATCTAAAATTCCCCAATGATAAGTTTGATCAGGGACATTTAAAAATTTCAAGGCAAAAGCCAATTCAACAAAAGCGAGCACCACTTTCAAGGTATTCATCCATCCTCCAGATTTGGGAAGAGTCTTTAAAAGACTGGGGAAGAGGGCAAAGAAAGTAAATGGAAGAGCAATTCCTAACGAGAATCCCAGCATACCGATAATCGGCTTCATGAAAGAACCGCCGGCTGCATTGAGTGCGACGGCACCAGCAATAGGAAGCGTACAAGAGAAGGACACCAATACTAATGTCAGTGCCATAAAAAAGGTGCCGATGAAACCCTCTCTCTGCTCATTTTTGGCAGAGGAGTTCACCCATTTATTCGGTAATCTAATTTCAAAATACCCGAATAAAGAAAGCGCAAAGATGATGAAAATGATAGCAAATAAAACATTGGGAATCCAATGGGTGCTTAAAATATTCGCAAAATCCGGTCCCAAAACAGCTGCCAAAATAATCCCAAAAATAACAAAGATAACAACAATAGACAAACCATAAACGATGGCATGCAATTTCCCATTTTTTTCCTTTTTCATAAAGAAGGAAACCGTCATCGGAATCATTGGGAACACACATGGCATCAGCAGTCCGATGAGACCGCCGCCGATAGAAGTCAGAAAGAACCACCACAAAGACGATTGCGCATCTTGGGCAGAGGCTGATTCCTCTACCACAGAGGGAGAATCTATTGAAGTTTTCGCCGCGGTATCCTCCCCTTCTTCTTCAAGGATTGTACCTGCAGAATCCTCAGGCTCCATCACCTGAACCAATGCATCGGCTTGAACAGGAACTGTAATCTCAAACTGGTCGGTAATCTGGGTGCATCTGCCTTCAATGCAGGCCTGCCCCGACAACGATCCTTTCACTTTAAAAGGCTTGTCGGTGTTAATTTTAATTGTTTGGCGGAAAGTTACCGTCCCCGAAAAATATTTGGTATAAGAAGCCTGAAGTGAATCGTAAACGGTATGCGCTTTAGGTTCTTTGATATTTCCGAATAATTGATAATTAGCGGAGGGCGTGAATTTAAACTCAAGAGGCAGTTCCCAACCCGGATTAGTTGGAGAATACAGATGCCAATCGTTTTTTATTTCAGCCGTGAATTGCAATTCAGCTTCCGTTGCAGATTTCAGCGTAGCGGCATATTTCCACTTTACTGGGGAATCAATGGCTTGACTTCTTCCGGAAGACAGGATTAATAGCAAAAAACATACGGATAATAATCTTTTCATGTTTGAAAACAATTTAATGCACACGATAAAATTTACCAATAAACGATAGCCACTTTAACTCCGACAAAATGATATAATGCCTTTTCGGTACGGTTGGTAATCACCTGCGAATAGTCGTAGTTCTGCCCCAATTCCTCCACTGTATATTGAATGCTTGTGGATTGTAACTTATAATCTGCTGCAACTAACAGAAGAATTTGTTCTTTTATTTTCATTTTTAAACCCAAACCCGTATTAAAATGGATACCTGACTTGGCTCCTTGGATAACTCCCGTCATTTTTTCTGGTTTCGGAGGCATATACCATTTGAATGCATACCCCATATTTACATACCAAGTGGGAATAATTTTCTGGTCCATGAAGTCGAGCGTCAAATTCGCCATCACAGGAATAAAGGCAGTTTTTTTCCATATATCCAATCCCAATTCAACTCCAGCCGTCAAATATGGATTAAATTGGTAAGCTAAAAGCTGATTGACATTAAAAAGAGGAACTTTGTTGACTAGCGTATGATGTTCATATTTAATTTTTCCGACCCCTGCATTAAATCCTATTGAGGTGGCATATACAAAATGGGGGCGATAATGTCTTGTATGCATCATTTTTTGAGCAGAAAGTCCTAATGATGAAAACATCAAGACAAAAATCAAAATAAAACAGCCAAAATTCTTTTTCATAATTTATTCATTTATAAGTTCTTCCGCCGCTTTCAAGGTAACTTCAGAACAAGAATCCCCTCTCATCATTTGAGCGATTTCCTGAATCCTATTTCCCCTGTCCAGCAACCTAACTTTCGTCTGGTTTAACCCATTGATTGTTTCTTTGTACACTTTATAATGAGAAGTAGCTTGTGCAGCAATTTGAGGCAGGTGGGTAATCACTAATAATTGGCGATGATGCGACATTGTTTTCATCACCCGTCCTACCTTATTGGCTACTTCACCTGAAATACCCACATCAATTTCATCAAAAACAATGGTAGGTAATATCGATTTATCGGAAATAGTTGCTTTCACAGCCAACATTAAACGTGAAATTTCGCCGCCTGAAGCCACTTTTTCCAATTCTGCCACTGGCACACCCTTATTGGCTGAAAACCAAAATTGCACTTCATCTATGCCATTTTTATGCAGAGACGTTCCGGGAATGACTTTCACTTCAAAACGTCCGTCTTGAATGCCCAATTCCTCAATTTTAGCTACCACACTATGTTGTAATTCAACGATAGAAGCTCTTCTTAGATCCGATAATTTATGCGCTGCATCCCATGCAATTTGATAAAGTTCATCACGTTCAGCTTGCAAAGAGACAATTTTTTCATCATCCGTAGAGAAATTATTGAGCAGTGTTTCCAATTCATCTCGTTTGGCAATCAATTCACCCACCGATTTCAAATGATACTTTTGTTCTAAATGATATAGCAAATCTAATCGTTCTTTCTTTTCAGCAAGGAGTTCCGGCGAATAGTCCACCCTATCGTACAGAGCGGTAATTTCACCCTGAAGATCTTTTAATTCCAGATAAGAAGACTCTAATCTCTTGCTAATCTCTTTTAAATCGGTATGATATGATGAAATAGAAGCATTCAGATTTTTTATTTGGCGCAATTTTTCCAACAAACTATCGTCAGATTCGGAAAAGAGCTGCAATGAATGGAACAGGTTGGTCTTAATGGTTTCCGTATGTGTCAGAAAATCTATTTCGTTTTCCAGCTCTTCTTGCTCATTTTCGCGTAAATTAGCCTGCTGTAATTCGTGAAATACGAAATCAAAATAGTCTTTTTTCTCAATATTTTCCTTTTGTTTTTCCAACAACTGAGCCCATTCTGCCTGTTTTTGCTCATAGGCAGCCAATTTTTCTTGAAAATCGGTTAGAAACCATTGCGTTTGGGCAAATTCGTCCACTACTTGCACACGAAAATCAGCATTATGGAAAAGTAAATTGCTATGTTGGGAATGTATATCAATTAGTTGCGTTGTAAGATTTTTTAGTTGTGCAAGTGCCACAGGTGTGTCATTTACGAAAGCGCGGGATTTCCCCTTTTCGGTTATTTCTCGGCGAATAATCGTCATTTCAGCATAATCCCAATCATTCTCATCAAAAAAAGATTGAATATTCAATGAAGAGATATCAAAAGTGGCTTCCACCACACATTTTTGCGATTTATCTAAAAGAACAGATGTATCAGCACGGCCTCCCAATATTAAAGAAAGGGCGCCTAAAATAATCGATTTCCCGGCGCCTGTTTCACCAGTAATAATGTTCAATGAATCATCGAATTCAATATTCAATGAGTTAATCAACACATAATTACTAATCTGCAGCGCGGATAACATATCCTAATTAGTTTTACTAATTGCGTTATACTTTGAGGAATTGGAGGGGTCCAGTTGTTTCATTAATTTAATCACCTCGCTTTTTTCCATTTCAGGAGCTTCAGAAAATATGTTCACAATTTCGTCAGATTTGGCCAACACCATTAATTGGACAATGTAAATATTTGATTTTTGAGCATTTACTTTTTGCAAATCACGCAAAGCATCCAAAATGGAAGCTCTGCCGACATCCACGGATTCCGACATTACATCCAAACCCAACCGATAATATTTATACAAGAACTCATGAATTTTGCTATAAGTGGCATTGGTTAGATTTTCGACCAACCAATAACGATTACGTTGCCCTGTTTCATACGATTTCCAACCCGGTTCGGAAACAGTTTGATTCAAATTAACAATATTCTGAGCGATGTTGTAATAGGGGCTGCCGCCATTTAGTGAAAAAGTATCAAAATCCACCCCTAAAAAAATGTTGAGATAATAAGCTATAAGAGAAGTTAATTGGGAAAGGTTGCTATTTTCCGCATATTCTAACGGGGCTCCTTCTTCGTAAGTGAATTTCACACTTTTATCTTGAAAATTCAGCACGGTGGATTTATAGTTTGTGTTAAATATCGGACGTTGCAATTGGATGGTCATGGTCCCTGTATAAACAGCGCCCGACATTTCCGTCAGATTAATCAAGATGGCACACTCAATGCGTTCATTCGTTTTCAACTTATATTGGCACCATTTTCTATCATTAACGAATTTGTACAACTCTTGCTGAAGGGAATTGAATTTTTCTCGGTTTGAGCCTGCGATAGATTGTGCATTAATGGAAAGTTGGCACTGAAAATCCTGCGCAAAAGAACCCGCAAGATAACAAACAAAAATAACAAATAATAAGATTCTTTTCATGGCTCTTCCCTATTTTTTAATTTGATAATCAATAATATATGAGACAATATCACGAGCTACTTCTTGTTTGCTTTTTAATTCACCTTCCGTAATGTTTCCTCTTTTGTCAATTAACGTAACAAGATTCGTTTTACATTGGAAACCTGCCCCATGATTTTTCAATGAATTCAGAACGATAATATCGGCGTTTTTATTTTTTAATTTTTGTTTGGCATTTTCAAGTTCATTTTCCGTTTCCAAGGCAAAACCCACAACACATTGCTCCTCATTGGGACGATTATGGCCCAAATAGGTTAAAATATCCATATTTTTCTTAAGTGAAAGCTGGATTTTAGCATCCGATTTTTTGATTTTTTCAGGCGCGACCACTTCTGGTGTATAATCTGCTACAGCAGCAGCCATCACCACAATATCCACTTGAGCAGCAAGCTTTTTACATACTTCAAACATTTGTTGGCCTGTTTGTACATTGGTGCGATTTATGCCAATATTTTGCACAGTTAAACTCGTAGGGCCTGCCACCAAGAAAACTTCAGCTCCTTGCCGAGATAATTCTTCTGCGATGGAAAAACCCATCAATCCGGAAGAGTGATTTCCAATAAAACGCACTGGGTCAATAGGTTCATAAGTAGGGCCTGCCGTTACTAATGCTTTTTTGCCTGCCAATTTTTTATCACTGTCAAAATAATGGAAAACCGTTTCGGTGATCTGTTCCGGTTCTTGCATTCTTCCTGCGCCGTCAGTTCCACAGGCCAAATGCCCGTAGTTGGACTCCAAAATATGGCAGCCACGTGTGCGCAAAGTCTGCAAATTGTTTTGGGTGGCGGGATGAGACAACATATTCTTATTCATCGCGGGAGCAAGAAATATCGGGGCAGTAGTCGCCAAGAAAAGGGTGGAGAGTGCATCATCCGCAATACCATTCGCAAATTTGGCCAATATATTGGCTGTGGCAGGAGCCACAATCAATACATCTGCCCATTCAGCCAATGAAATATGCTCAATATCAAAATGTTCTAATTTTTTGAAAGGATCCGTATAGACTTTATTCTGAGATAAAGTTTGTAATGATAGTTCTGTCACAAACTGCAAGGCATTAGGGGTTGCGACGACCTTTACTTCAGCCCCTCTTTGAGATAATAAACGAATGAGAGATAGCGACTTATATGCTGCTATCCCTCCTGTTATCCCCAAAACAACATGTAAAGTTTGTTTAGACATTTTCTATACTATCTTCTTCCTCTCTTTTAAAATAAATTTTATTGTCCTCAAATTCCTTGATAGCCAACAAAGTAGGCTTGGGTAATTTCTCATAGGATTTCGCAAGATCAATCAGATCCCGATTTTCAAACACTTCTTCCAAAGAATCTTGAGATGGGATCAGGTCCTGCATTTCCTTTTGCATTTCATCTTTGATTTCCAAAGATATCTGATTTGCGCGTTTCGACATGATGACAACGGATTCATAAATATTTCCCGTTACTTTATCAAAATCGTTAATGTTTCTCGTAATTGCCATCGTTTCGGCATTACTCTTTTTTAAGTCTGTCTTCATTATTTTTTAATTTCTTGTTAGATATATTTTCTTTTTTTGTTAACCTTATTTGTGCTTCATCGGCTACTTTCCGTGCTTCTACTAATAATGAGGAATAGGGATGATTGATTTCCATGGTTTTAAATGCCTCAATACAAGCATTATATCTTTCCACTTTTCTTTTTTCCACACTATGTTGGGCATATTCAAAGTTGTTTTTCACTAATATCAAATAGGCATCATCAGCATATTGGGAATAAGCATATTCCTTAAAAAAATTGCGAGCTAAAACCTGCACAGAAGCGTAATTTTCTGTAACATAATACAATTTAAGTATTTCATAAGATTTTTTCGCCAATTTATCGCGCATTTCATCCAATAATTTATTGCAATTGGGCATAAATCGGCTATTGGGATAGAGTCGTACAAAATTCTCAATTTCCTCAATTACATAATACGTTTCCGTTTGATCCAAACTATAATCTGGAGAAAGCATTGATATTGAACGAATTGCATTAAAATAGGCTTCTTCTGCCCTTGGACTGGCCGTATAGCGATTGGCATATTCCTTGAAATGGAAAGCAGCCATTTCATAATCTCTATTTTGATAATAACAATCTGCGAAAAGGAATAGTATTGTATCAGCGCGGGGAGTACCTAAAGAGAGAGGGTATAACTCTTCAAAAATACGGGCGGCTGTTAGGAAAGACTGTTTTTCATAATAATAGCAGGCACGCTCATAATTTTGCTCAAAAGTTTCAAAGGTAACTTTCTTATTATTAGATTTACTGGATGTATATGGGCTATTTTTTTTCGGCTTTTTAAAGGAATCAGACGAAAAATGTTCCTGTACAGCAGAAAAACAGCAGAAATTTTCGTATAATTCTCCCCTACTCGCTTGCGATGCCAGTCCACAAACGAGACATAAAACCGTTAAAATCAATATTTTACGATATATTTGCATATATTTATTCAAGATGGCAAAGTTACAATTTTTTTTTAATTCTAAGGAATCAGGCATAAATAACCTGATTTTCTTGTAGAGTAGCACGGGATTTGGTATTTCAAACAAGAATCGCACCAAGATTTTTCATAAAAGGGGGAATTCGAGCCATCAACAACGACATTATCAAACTGTATTGATGACAAAAGTTTTGAGAAGGGGATTCTTGCGTTATTTCTAACATATAACGTATTGATTTTCATTTTATTATTGCTTGGGAATAGCTTTTGTTTCCCCGATAAAACAAATATTTTCTGATTTTGAAAAACAATAAAGTTGCGCAATTTCAAGAGATTTGGGGCAAAAAACTCATTTGTATCAATATCAACATATTGACTCCTAATTTGTTGCATTCTCTCAAAATTTTTCACATTGAAATTGTAAAATGCTGGCGAATTTTTACTTAATGAATCCAACAATAAATAAGCAGAATGACCACTGACCAAATGTAAAGCGGTGGACTTTTCCGCCGAATATATCACTATATTGCTAAAATTATCAGTCTTATTTTTTTCGTATAAGAGAGAAACTCCAAGGAGTAAAATAGTAGATAAACTACAATATTTCAAATACTTATTTTTCTTTATAAAAAATAAAAAAATGAAAAATATCATGCCATAAATTAACACAACCTGATAAAATTGAAGGAAGAGCATATCTGTGACAGAATATGGCAGAGTATTAATAAATGCAATGATTCCATTCATCATTTTAATTTCCATGGACAATATCATTCCGAAAAAGGACACCACCCATGTGCACCATGAAAATATAAGTACCACAACCCCACTTATGACAATAACAAAAGAAAGGGAAATAACGGCTAAATTGGACAGCAAAAAATAATTAGGAAATTGACCAAAATAATAGACAGACAAGGGTGCGGTGGCAATTTGAGCTGCACAAGAAACCGTTATCAAATCCCAAAAATATTTTCCTATTTTGTTCTTGACTTTCCATAGATTTGCTATCCTCGGTTGTATCAATACAATGCCAAATACTGCAAGATAACTCATTTGAAAGCCGATTTCGAAAATAAGTAATGGATTGATTATCAATAAGAAAAATAACGAAGCGAAAAGACTATGAAAAACATCCGTCCGATAGTTCAATTGTTGCCCAAATATCACGAAAGTGAACATGGTTGCCGCCCGCATCACAGATGGCGCGAGACCTGTGATATGAGCGTAAAGCCAAATGAAAACAATCAGAAACATCATTTTTAAAAGTTTCAATTTAGGAAAACAATCCAATGGTTGCAATAAAGTGTTGATTATCATAAAGATAATCCCAACATGCATTCCCGAGACACAGAGAATATGACTCACACCCGCAGCGGCATATTGCGCTTTCAATTCAGGTTCCAATGTTTCATCATTTCCTAACAAAATGGCCGTAATAATGGCATATTCCTCTCCATTGAGCCCATTTTTCCTAAAAAGAGAGGAAAATAACCTCTGTAAACGATGAGCAAGACATTTCAAGGGTTTCATCGTATGGTGCTGAAGATAAAGCCAATTGGTAGTGGGGACATAAGTAGTAAAATATATTCCTTTTCTTTTCATATACTCATGATTATCAAAAGAATATGGATTCATTGGGGGCGTAATCCGGGTAAAGTGAGCATGTATTAGCAAAACATCCCCTATGGTTAAAGCAAGCGCCTCACTACTTTTTTGAAGATATAAAATAGCACTTTTTCCCATCCGTTCTCCGTGCTCATTTTTTTCTATATCCACCAAAATTTTTACACTTTTTTTCTTTTCTTGGGGAGGAGCAGTGACAAAAACTGTGAAAAAATCGCTATTTTCAACATTTTCAAAATTTGCATTTTTGTAGGGGAACGTATATTTTTGATAAGTAAAAAAGGAACCTATCAAAAAGGGAACTATCAAAAGAGGGAGAACGACACATTGATGGAAAGAATAGGGTAAAAATGAATATAAGATACTTATAATCAATAATATTGATAATATAATTATTAAAAATACTAAAATATTGATATTTGGAAGTAAATTATGACCCCAATATGCCACAAAGATGCCAATTATGTAAGGCACGAGCACCTTGAGAATAGGGTAGTTTGAGAAGTACATAGGGTAATTAATTATATCTCAAAGATACAAACTAATCGAATTAAATAATATCAATGAGAATAAAATTTTTTCCCTCGTTTTTGAGCAAAAAAATGCAAAAAGGCAATAAAAAGTGACAATTTTTAATAGTAAAATAAAAAATAACCCAAAAAATGACAATAATGGCGTAACTTTTGACAGTTAATCACATTTTTGAAAATCAAGTAATTACTATCGAAATATTCCATAATTTTGTCAAACTAATATTAAGTTTATGAAAATTCTAGAAAGTATAATTACTGTCAATGACAAAAGTTTAGAAAACAAATTAATTGATCTATTACATCAATTTGACACAGTAAAAATCACAGATGTTATTAAAAACAAAATTGAACTCATTGAAAAAATGAGCATAACAAAACCAGACATCCTGTTTATCTATTTGGACACCAATGAATGGGACATCAACGACCTTATCAATCAATTTCAGCGGCCGCCATTCATCATTGGGATAACCAGCAAGGTTTACAATGCACTATCCCTACTGGAAAACGGTTTGTTTGATATTCTAACGCCCAAATTGGATGGTGAAAAATTTTACAAAAAAATAGTAAAGATATTACGAATCGTAAGACATTTTACTATTGACAATCAAGGAGTTGCTGAATCAAAATCGCATTATCGGGGGAGCCGTAACGTTGGCATTCCCGGTAAAGGATACATTTTCGTAAAGTATAAAAAGGCCAACACAAAATTAAATTTCGATGATATTCTTTGTGTAAACAACACAGGAAATAGCTTAAGAATCGAATTAACTAATGGGAAAATATGCTATCACACAAGTACTCTGAAAAAGTTTTATAGCCTATTGCCCAATGATAAATTTTTAAGAATCAACAAATCAACGGTCATCAATGTAGAAAAAATAGACAACCTTACAAAGGGGGAAGTATTCATTAAAAAGCACAGATTTAAAGTTTCTCGGATATATTCAAAGGCCCTCAAAGACACCCTGCTTCATGGACGATAATAATTAACTATGTTTAAAGTATTTACGCAAAATCTTTGATTTAGCGCAAAGAAATAATAAAAATGAGTACAAACATTCCCCACCCCCAAGAGCCGCTATAAAGTGGCTCTTTTTCATAAATATTTAATACATAACTAATTATGATATATTACAATTTGGCGGACGGTGTATTCAAATAAATGATCAAGGAGGCAATATCTGAAGGACTAACTCCACTAATTCTGGATGCTTGCCCCAAATTCATCGGCAAGATTTTGGTTAATTTTTCTCGTGCTTCTTTGGATAGAAAATTCAAATCACAATAGGAGAGGTCGGAAGGTATTTTAACATTTTCTAAATTTTGCATCCGGTGCGCTAATTCTTCTTCTTTTTGCACGTATGCAGCATATTTTATTTCTATTTCTGCATCTTGAATAATCCGTGAGGATGCGTGAAGTTCTACTACCTCGTTTTTTAAAGAAGGCGAATACGATATTAGCTCATTTAAAAACACCTGAGGGCGGCGTAAAAGTATTTCGTATTTGATTTTTTGAGTCAGAACTGGTGTATTCAGGCTTTGCAAATAGGGATTCACTTCATCCGGATCGGCATTGGTAGTTTGCAAATAGTGGACTAAAGATTGCTGGATTGAATATTTGAAATTCATTTTATCCAGTCGTTCTTGTTCAATCATTCCCCATTGAAAAGCGACAGGTGACAATCTCACATCTGCATTATCTTGGCGTAACAAGGTCCGATATTCGGCACGAGAAGTAAACATTCTATACGGATCTTGTACCCCCTTTGTAATAAGATCATCGATAAGTACCCCGATATAAGCTTGGTTTCGTCCCAAGACGACAGGTTCTAAATTTTTGACTGCGCGGGCGGCATTAATTCCCGCCATCAATCCTTGGCAAGCGGCTTCTTCGTATCCTGTTGTCCCATTTACTTGGCCGGCCAAATAGAGATTGGACAATACGCGTGATTCCAAAGAAAACTGAAGTTGTGTAGGATCGAAGTAGTCGTATTCAATGGCATATCCAGGTTTAAGGACTGTAGCATTTTCCAAGCCGGGGATGGTATGAAGCGCATCTATTTGCACCTTTTCGGGGAGTGAGGAAGAAAAGCCGTTAAGATAATACTCATAAGTATGCCTTCCTTCTGGTTCCAAAAACAATTGGTGGCGGTTCTTATCGGAAAACCGCTCTATTTTGTCTTCTATGGAGGGGCAATAACGCGGTCCGACCCCTTGTATTCTACCTTGGAACATCGGTGAGAATTGGAAACCTGTTTTAAGAATATCGTGGGTTGTTTCATTGGTATAGGTAATGAAACAACTCATTTGGTCAGTCAGGGGAGGGGTATCTGTAAATGAGAATTTCTCTGGATTCTCGTCTCCTTTTTGTTCTGTCATTTTAGAGAAATCGACCGTTCTTCCATCAATCCTAACAGGAGTACCTGTTTTCAATTTGGCGGTCTTGATTCCCGCATTCTGTAATTGATCTGACAAATACGGAGCGTTCATCTCTCCGAGTCTTCCTCCGGCAAAATTCACTTCCCCGATATGTATTCTCCCATTCAAGAAAGTGCCGGCAGTAATAATGACCTTTTGTGCATAAATAGTCTTGTCGGAAATTGTTTTTACGCCCGTCACATGATTTCCCTCAATGATAAGAGAAGAGACGACATCTTGGCGCAGATGAAGACGCTGTTGTTTTTCCAAAATAGATTTCCAATACAAGGAGAAGGATTGCTTATCACATTGTGCCCGTGGGCTCCACATCGCCGGTCCTTTTGATCTGTTCAACATTCTAAATTGAATCATTGTATGGTCGGTTACGATTCCTGTCATACCGCCCAAGGCATCAATTTCACGAACAATTTGTCCTTTCGCTATCCCTCCGATGGCAGGGTTGCACGACATCTGAGCAATCAGATACATGTTCATGGTAATAAGAAGCGTTTGACAGCCTAATTTAGAAGCAGCAACCGCAGCTTCACACCCGGCATGGCCAGCGCCTACTACTATCACATCATAATTATCATTATTCATCGTCGTTTTCACGTGAAAATTTTATATAAAGTGCTTATAATCTTTTATTTATAATTAAATTGCATATTTTCATAACGTGCGATAGACTCTTCTTCTTTCTGCCGCATCAACTTGGAATCGCTTTTACTTTTATCTTTGTATCCGCACAGATGCAAAATGCCATGGGCAAGCACCCTATGCAATTCCCGTTCAAACGATTGATCGAAGATGTTGGCATTTTCTCTCACACGCTCAATGCTTATGTATATATCTCCAGACAGGTGCGTTCCTTCAACATAATCGAAGGTGATAATATCAGTTAAAGTATCATGATTCAGATACTTCTTATTCAATTCCAATAAATAGTCATCGTCACAAAAAATGTAACTGATATCCGCCACTTGATACCCTTCAGCTTCCGCCACTGCCTTTATCCATTTCTTATGAAATAGCTTTGATTTCAAGACAAAATCCGTCAGTGAATTAAAAACGATCATGAGTAAAAATTTTGCGGCAAAGGTACATAAAAAAAAAGTTATCAAAAAAGTTTGTATTTTTGCACCCCAAAATGGCCCTGTAGTTCAATGGATAGAACGAAAGTTTCCTAAACTTTAAATTCGGGTTCGATTCCCGGCGGGGCTACATTTTTCTCCTCACGTCCCTTTCCCAACTTTTTCTTTATACAAAATCATAAAGAGCAATGCTCTTTCAATGTATTTATAACCTGCGCAATATCAATGCTTTCGCCATTAAAAATGAAGTGTGAACGCAAATAGTAACCTTCTCTTTGGCTCATCTGCTCCTCTACAAATCGCATGAGTTCTTCTTCACTTTTATTTTTGATTAAAGGTCGCACCTTATGTGAGTTCAACAATCTATATACTAATGATTTATGTGATAATTTGATATAAACTGAAATAGATGATTCTATAATGTTATCCATCGTATCAAAGAAGCAAGGGGTGCCTCCTCCAGTAGAAATAACACAATTTTCCTTCCTTAAAAGTTCCGACATCAAAATGCGTTCACAAATTCGAAAAGCATTCTCATCATATTTTTCAAAGAAATTTTCAATTGAAATATGATAATTGTGCTCAAAAACCTCATCCAAATCATAAAAATCATAATGAAGTTTCGAAGCAATTTTCTTCCCTATTGTACTTTTTCCGGAACCCGGGAAACCGACTAAAACAATGCGAGCCATAAATAAAAAAACCCATTGTAAATAATACAACAGGTTATGATTGAGGTCTCGAGCGGATTCGAACCGCTGTAAACGGTTTTGCAGACCGGCGCCTAACCCCTCGGCCACAAGACCAACAAACGAGGCTGCAAAATTACACATTTTTTTGAATATTG